>JBOGDY010000110.1:0-7055 GCA_050742955.1 Actinomycetes bacterium
CGGTGAGCGCGACCACGAGAGCGGCAAGGACCGCCCAGGCGCCGATCGTCGTCCATGGTCTGCGTGCGCTGAAGTCACCGATGCGGCGGATGAAGCGGTTCATGGTGTTCTCCCGGTCGTGGTCTGGGGGGTCATCAGGGCTGCGTGGGCGCTATGAGGGGTTCGGGCGCGACCTGGGCGACGGACGCCAGAGGCAGGCCCAGGTCGCGGACCTTCTGCAGCAGGCCGTGCAGGGCGGCCTGGTCGACCACCGGGCCGTGGAGGACGGTGGTCCCGTCGCTCTGATGGGTGAGGGTGAGTCCGTCGAACCACTCCGCCCACCGCTGGTCGAGGTGGCCGGCAAGGCGGATCTCGTAGTGCTCGGGCTCGCGGCGGCTGCCGGTCGATGCGTGGGTGTCGCTCATGGGATGTCCTTCGGGTCTCGGCTGAGTCAGAACGGCAGCGGGCGGCCGGACGGGGTGCACAGCTCGAGCTCGGGCGGCCGGGTCGGCCGGGACTGGCGGCGCTGCTGGACCTGACGCGCAGGTTGCTGGCACATGGGACACCTCTTGCTGGTCGAGAGCGTTGCTGGCGAGGGATCGGCGTCGTCGGACGTTCGTCCATCTCTGCGGACGGTAGGAAGCGATGTGGTGAGCCGGGATCACCACACGTGGTGAGCGTGGTGGTGATCTTCGGCTTGCGACCCTGTCGGACGACCGCAAAACGGGACATGCATCGGCGTGGCCGGTGGCACACTCGGTCTTCCGAGCACGCGGGGCGCACCGACACGGCTGCCCGTCCGGCGCCTGGCCAGACCGTTGAGGAAGCGCCATGTCCGATGTGTCCCGTCCTGTCGACGGGATCCCGCTCGCCCGGCAACGGGAAGCGCCGGCCCCCGAGCTGGACGGGGTGCCCCTCCGGACATCCTTGGAGGCCGACCGCGGCGGGGACGTGGCGGTGCCTCCGGTGGGCCCGGGCTTCATCGCGCTGTACGCGCTGGCCTACATCAGCACCAGCCTGCTGTTCCTCGCCCCGCTTCTGGTCACCCTCGCGCTGAAGGTCAACTCGCTGGTCGGCACCGAGCGGGCACCCAACAGCCTGTCCCTCGTGGCCGGGGTCGCGGCCCTGCTGGCGATGTTCGCCAACCCGCTCTTCGGCAAGCTGAGCGACAGGACCTCCTCCAGCTGGGGGATGCGGCGGCCCTGGATCGTCGTCGGACTGCTCGGCGGTTCGCTCGGCGTCCTCGTCGTGGCGTTGGCGCCCAACATCGCGGTGGTGGTCGTCGGCTGGTGCATCGCGCAGGTCTTCCTCAACGCGCTGCTCGCGGCCCTGGTCGCGGTCCTGCCCGACCAGGTCCCGCCGGCTCAGCGGGGTTCGGTCTCCGGTGTCCTCGGTGTGTGCGTGCCGATAGCGTCGGTGACCGGCACCTTCCTGGTGAAGCTGTTCACCGGCAACCAGCTCGCCATGTTCCTGGTCCCGTGCGCCATCGGCGGGTTCTTTATCCTGCTCTTCGCTGCCACCCTCGACGACCGCAGGCTGGCAACGGCGGGCAAGCCGGCATGGTCACTGCGCGAGCTCGCCGGCACGTTCTACCTCGACCCGCGCAAGGCTCCCGACTTCGCGTGGGCGTTCGCCAGCCGCTTCCTGTTCGTCCTGGCCTACGCGTTCCTGGCGACGTACCAGACGTACTACCTGCTGGAGCAGCTCGGCAGCGACGAGGACGATGTGCCCGGGCAGGTGTTCCTCGGGACGCTCGTGCAGTCCGCAGTGGTCGTCGCGGCTTCCGTGCTCGGGGGCGGGCTGTCGGACCGGACCGGCCGGCGGAAGGTTTTCGTCCTGGCCGCGTCGACCGTGTACGGCGTGGCGATGTTCGTCATCGCCCTCGCCAGCAGCTTCAACGGTTTCCTGGTCGGCATGGCCATCGGCGGCCTCGGCTTCGGCGTCTACGTGGCCGTCGACCTCGCGCTGGCCGCCGACGTCCTGCCGGACAGGGCCAGCGCCGCCAAGGACCTCGGCGTGTTCAACATCGCCGGAGCGCTTCCGTTCTCCCTGGCGCCAGCGGTCGCGCCGGTCATCCTGGCGGTCGCCGGCGGCAGCTACGGCGTGCTGTACGCGGTCGCCGGCGTCAGCGCCCTCCTCGGCGCCGCCGCGATCCTGCCCGTGAAGCGCGTGCGCTAGGGCTTGCGGGTGCGCTGGAGCAGGTCCAGCTCCGTCGCGCGGCGGACCGCCGCTCGGCGGTTGTTCACGCCGAGCTTCGTGTAGATGTTCTTGGTGTGCGTGCGCACGGTGTTCAGGGACAACACGAGCTCGCGGGCGATGTCCGGGCCGCCGAGGTCGGTGGCGAGCAGCCGCAGCACGTCGAGCTCACGGTCGCTCAATGGCTCGACCAGGCCGGATTCTGCGGCCACCCCGGTCGGCCGCGTCGGCTTCTCGCCGACGGTGGTCAGCAGCCGCCGGACGTACGGCGTGGCGATCCCGCGCTGCGCGGCCGCCGCGAGCAGGCCACCCATGGGCGGCCCCTCGTCGGTGAAGATGCGGACGTAGTCCTCGGGCTCGGCCAGCGTCAGGGCGCGCTCCAACGGCGCCAGAGCAGCCACGGTTTCGCCGCGCGCCTGGTGCCCGAGGGCCTGCAGCACCAGGATCTCGATGACGGTTCCGGTCCTGCCCCCGTCCTCGGCTGCCTGGAGGAGACGCTGCAGCAGCTGGAGCGCCTGCTGCCCGGAGCTCAGGAGGCGCTCGGTCCGGTACTGCGCCACCAGCAGCCTCGCCAGGGTGACGTGCTCGAACTCCCGCAGGTAGCTGAGGTCGTCCTCGACCGACAGCCCCTGCTCGCGCACCCACCGGCGCGCGTCGTCCAGCCTTCCTTGCGCGAGCCACACCCGCGCCCTCATCGCCGGGACGGGCCGCACGTTGGGTGAGAAGTCACCGGCGTACACCCGCTCGGCGTCGTCGAGCAGCTCGACTGCACCGTCGAAGTCCCCCTCGGCCTCCCGGACCCGGGCCATCGCGATCCGCCAGCGATGGGGATTCTGCGGCAGCCCGAGGTGGTCGCCGAGCTCCCGGCTGCGCAGCAGGAGCTCGGTCGCGGTCAGCAGGTCGTCTCGCTCGCGGTGGAGCGCGGCCATTCCGACGTGCATGTCAGCAGTGCCCCGCAGGACCTGCCCGCCCTGCTCCGCGGCGAGCCGTAACGCCTGCTCGTACGTGCGCATGGCGTCACCGAGCCGGCCCTGGACGACATGGAGGTCGCCCAGCGTGATCGCCAGACCGAGGACGTCGGCGATGTGGCCGGCCCGCTGCATGTGCTGCCACGACTCGGCGTAGCCCGCCTGTGCCGCCGCGACGTCCCCGTGGCCCCACCACGCCAGCCCGATGAGTGCCGACGCTGCTGCTCGCCCGAGGTGGTCGTCGGGGCCGGCCAGGTCCAGCGCACGCCGGGCGTGGGTGATGCAGCCGTTCCGGTCGCCGAGCGCCAGCGCCTGCCCGGCGCGGTGCACGGCGACCCACGTCGGAAGCGTGCGGAGCCCCTCTTCGTCCACGACCACCATGTCCGGCGGCCGGTCGTGAGGTCCGCGGCCCTCGGCCGACATTTCGTCCAGCCACCGCTCGGCGCTCCGCAGGTACGGCTCGACACCCTCGATCTCGCCGGTGGACATGAGGGATCCGACGTACCCGTTGCTGAGCACCGGCCGGTTCCGGAAGTGCGCCTCGGGAAGGGCCTCCAGCCAGCGCCGCAGGGTGCCCTCCTGGCGAACCCGGCGAAGCGCCGGGGCCACCAGCTCGACCAGGTCGGCGGCTCGCTCGAAGTCCTCGGCGGCCAGGGCGTGGTCGATGGCGACGGCCCGTTCGCCGTTCTGCTCGTACCAGTCGCAGGCGCGCCGGTGCAGGTGAGGGACGAGGTCGGGCTGCTCGTCGAGCAGGCGCGCTCGCAGCACGTCGGCGAACAGGTGGTGGTAGCGGTACCACCGGCGGCGGTCGTCCAGCGGCACCAGAAACAGGTTCGCGCGGTCCAGGGCCTCCACCATTGCCTTCCCGGCGTCGCGGCCGGTGACGGCATCGCAGAGGGGACCGCTCAGGCGGTCGAGGACCGAGGTCTGCAGCAGGAAGCTCTGGACATCCTGGGGCTGCCGAGCGAGTACCTCCTCGACGAGGTAGTCCACGACGTAGCGGGCGTCTCCTGCGAAGCCGGCGATGAAGTCGGTGACGTCGTCCCGGCCCTGCATCGACAGGGCCGCCAGCTGGAGCGCCGCGATCCACCCCTCGGTGCGGCCCTCCAGCGCCGCAACGTCAGCGGCCGTCAGCTGGAGGCCCATCACCCCGTTGAGGTACGCGACGGCCTCCTCAGGAGTGAAGCGCAGGTCGGCCGCACGTACCTCGACCAGCTCGCCGCGGGCCCGTAGCCGGGCCAGCGGTAACGCGGGATCGGCCCGGCCGGCTATCACCAGATGCAGCCGCGGAGGCACATGGTCCAGCAGGAACGCCATCCCCTCCTGCACCTCGGGGGCTTCGATGACGTGGTAGTCGTCGAGCACCAGCACGACGTCGCTCGCGATGGCGCCGAGGTCGTTGAGCAGCGTCGTCAGCACCGTTCGGATCGGGGCCCCTTGGGGCGCCTGCAGCAGCGCAAGAGCGTTCGCGCCGACCCCTGGTGCCACCGTCTGCAGCGCGGCGATCACGTAGGTCCAGAAGGACGCAGGTTGGTTCTCCTCCCGGTCGAGCGACAACCACGCGACGGACCGCCCATTAGTCGGCGCGCCCGGTGTCGCCGCCAGCCACTCGGCCAGCAGCGTCGTCTTGCCGAAACCGGCCGGTGCGGAGACGAGCATCAACCTCGACGCTGTTCCGCGATCCAGGCGCTCGCTCAGTCGCGGACGCGGCACCAGACCACGTGGCGACCTGGGGACATAGAGCTTCGTCTCGAGCAGGAGGGTCGGCACCGTCTCCTGTCTCGAGCGCGTCACGTGGCGGATTCTAGGTGCCCTGGTCCGTGGAGAGCCCGAACAGGACTGCGAAGATGCCGACGGGCGCGAGAGCCGCCTATCGGAATCGAACCGATGACCTACGCATTACGAGTGCGTCGCTCTGGCCAACTGAGCTAAGGCGGCGGGACCGCGCACAGGGCGCGGGCACGATGGGCGATTCTACGGCAACCGGCCGCCCCGACTCACCGGCATCGAGCCCCCTCCGACGGCATGGTGCCGTCGAGCAGGTAGGCATCCACGGCCCGGTCCACGCAGCGGTTTCCCTGGCGGTAGGCAGTATGACCGTCCCCGACGTACGTCAGCAGCCCGCCGGACTCGAGCTGGCCCGCGAGGGCCTGCGCCCACTTGTAGGGAGTGGCCGGGTCACGGGTGGTCCCGACGACCAGGATCGGGTCGGCGCCGGCCGCGCGGATCTCGTGCGGCGAGTTCGTCGGTGGCTCCGGCCAGGTGTGGCACGGCAGTGCGCTCCACGCGATGTAGGGGCCGAAGTGGGGGGCGACCCGGCGCAGCTCGTCGGCTGTCCGCGCCACCGCGGCGACACCGCCCTCCTCGGGGTGGTCGAGGCAGTTCACGGCGTAGATCGCGTCGTTCTCGTTGGTCGCGTAGCGCCCGTTCCGACCACGGTCGGTGTAGAAGTCGGCCAGCAAGAGCAGGGTGGTGCCGTCGCCGCGCCGCGCCTCGCCGAGGGCGGCCCGCAGGATCGGCCAGCTCGACCGGTCGTAGAGCGCCGTCGCCATCCCGAGCACCGCCAGGGCCTGCGTCACTTCGCGACCCCGCTCGCCTCGTAGCGGCGTCCGGTCGATGTCGTCGAGCAGGCGCTGCACCGACCGCAGCGCCTGCGTCCGCCCCGCTGGCAGGGGGCAGCCCGACCTGCGTGAGCAGTCGACGATGAAAGCGGCCAGTGCGCCCTCGAAGCCGATGGCCTGCTCCCGCGCGATGTCGGCCCCGGACGCCGCCGGGTCGATGGCACCGTCCAGCACCAGGCGACCCACCCGCCCCGGGAACAGCTCGGCGTAGGTGGCGCCCAGATAGGTGCCGTAGGACTTGCCGAGGTAGTGCAGCCGCTCGTCACCTACGACGGCGCGCAGCACGTCCATGTCGCGCGCCACGTCCCGCGTCCCGACATGACCGAGCACCTCGGCCGCCGCCTGCTCGCACCGCCGCCCGAACCGCTGCGACAGCTGGACGAGGCGCCGGGTCTCGGCCGCGTCGTCCGGGGACCCGTCAGCCGCGACGAAGTCGTCGATCTCCTCATCGCTCCTGCACCGGACCGGGCTGCTCTCGCCAACCCCGCGCGGGTCGAAGCCGACGATGTCGTAGCGCCGCCTGACTTCGGCGCTGACGACCCTGGTCGCGGCCCGGGCGTAGTCGATGCCGGAGCCTCCGGGTCCGCCCGGGTTGACCAGCAATGACCCGAGCCGGTCACCGCTCTTCGCGCTCCGTCTCCGGACCACTGAGAGCTCCAGCGTCTCGCCGCCGGCGTCGGAGTATGAGACCGGCACGGTCACGCGCGCGCACTCGAAACCGCCCCGGCAGTCCGTCCACTCGGGCGTCTGCTCGTAGAAGCGGGCCAGCCCCGCCCCCTCCGGTGCGGACGACGAGGGAGCTGCTGACGACGTCGGTGGCGACGGGGTCGAGTCGGCTCGGGGCTCATCACCCGCCGAGCAGGCCGCGACCGGGGCGGCCACGGCGAGAAGGCTCACGACGACCACCCAGCCGCGCCACCTCGACCGCACGCCAGCTCCTCCCGTCGGCAGGGTTCGGGTGACCCTACCCGCGATGACCCAAGGGATCAGGACTCGTAGGCGAGCGGCATGTAGCGGTCGACGTTGCCCTTGGTGACCGTGGCCGACGCCACCGTGATGGACGACGGGACGTCAGCCTCCACCAGGTCGCTCATGCCCCATCCGTTGCCCACGAGGCGGGCCACCGAGATCGCCGACGCGGCCATCGAGGGGCTGTAGGTGACCGTGGCCTTGAGGACCGTGTCGTCGGCCTTGATGTCGCGCATCGCGTTGGCGGACCCGCCGCCGCCCACCATGACGAACTCGTCGCGGCCCACGGCGTCGATTGCCGAGAGCACGCCGAGACCCTGGT
>JBOGDY010000111.1:0-7052 GCA_050742955.1 Actinomycetes bacterium
TACTCTGAGTGAGTATCGGCTAACGGTCTGTGTTGTTACAAGACTTGGCAAAGTCATCACCCGGGTGGCCCAGCCGCCGCGCCGCCCCGCGCGCGGCCATCACCATCACCTTCACCTTCACCTTCACCTTCAGAAGTTGATCATGCGCAAGTGGTCGCCCACTTGCGCATGATCAACGCGGAAAGGGGGTCGGTGACGGGGAAGGGGGTCGGTGACGGGGAAGGGGGTGGGTGACGGGGTCAGGCAACCGACGAGTAGGCGACCACCCCGCGGCGCAGCCCGTCGACGGCGGACCGCGCCGTCGCCCCGACCTGCGCGGTCGCCGCGTCCTCGGACCACCGGCAGGCGTCGCTGACCTGGCCGAGAAGGTCGATGACCTGCTTGGTCCACCGCACGAAGTCCCCGGCGGGCATGCCGGCGTCGCGCAGCACCGTGTCGAGGCGATGGCCCGAGGCCCACCGGTAGGCCGCCCACGCGAAACCGAGGTCCGGCTCGCGCGGGCCGTCGATGCGGTGGTCCTTCTCCCGGCCCTCGATGCCGCCCCAGATGTGGACCATCTCGGCGAGGACGTCGCGCACCGGGCCCCCGGGCAGCCGCGGCGGCGCAGCCGCTGCGTCGTCGGGTTGGCGGGACTCGAACACCAGGGCGGAGACGCATGCGGCCAGCTCCGGTGCCGTCAGGCCGGCCCAGGCACCGGCCCGCAGGCACTCGGCGGTGAGCAGGTCCAGCTCGGTGTAGATCGCCGCCAGGCGCCGACCGGACGGGGTGACCCGGTCGTCGTCGAGGTAGCCGAGCTCCTCCAACAGCGCGCAGATGCGGTCGAACGTGCGGGAGATCGTGTGGGTGCGGCTGCGCACCCGCCGCTGCAGGGCATCGGTGTCGCGGCGCAGTCGCCAGTAGCGCTCGGCCCAGCGGGCATGGTCCTCGCGGTCGGCGCAGCCGTGGCACGGGTGAGCACGCAGGGCGGCGCGCAACCGGGCCAGCTCGGCGTCGTCCGCCGCCGCCGAGCGCGGTCGGCCGCGGCCGCGGTGGCCTTCGGCCTGCTCCAGCCCGGTGCCGCGCAGCGTCGAGGCCAGGTCGCGACGCTGGGCCGGGTTGCGCGCGTTGAACGACTTGGGGATGCGCAGCCGCCGCAGCGACTCGACCGGGGTGGGGAAGTCGACCAGGGACAGCCGCCGCACCTGCCGCGCCGACGTGAGCACGGTGGGTCGTGGGTCGTCCAGACCGCTGGCGACGCCGGGGTCGAGCACGACGGCGAGCCCCGCCCTGCGGCCCCCGGGGACCCGGATCACGTCGCCGGGCCGGAGCTTCTCCAACGACGCCGCCGCGGAGGCCTTGCGGTTGGCGGCGCCGGTCCGGGACAGCTCGGCCTCGCGGGCGGCGAGGGCACGGCGCAGACCGGCGTACTCCTCGAAGTCACCGACGTGGCAGTGCATCGCCTCGCGGTAGCCCTCGAGCCCCTCCTCGTTGCGCCGCACCTGCCGGGCCAGGCCGACCACCGCCCGGTCGGCCTGGAACTGCGCGAAGCTCGACTCGAGCATCTCCCGGGCACGTTCGCGGCCCACCTGCCCGACGAGGTTGACGGCCATGTTGTACGACGGTCGGAAGCTGGACCGCAGCGGGTAGGTCCGGGTGGAGGCCAGCCCGGCCAGGCCGGAGGGATCCAGGCCCGGCGTCCAGACGACGACGGCGTGCCCCTCGACGTCGATGCCGCGCCGCCCGGCCCGGCCGGTCAGCTGGGTGTACTCCCCCGGTGTCACGTCCGCGTGGGTCTCGCCGTTCCACTTCGAGAGCTTCTCCAGCACCACGCAGCGGGCCGGCATGTTGATGCCGAGCGCCAGCGTCTCGGTGGCGAAGACGGCCTTGACCAGGCCGCGGACGAACAGCTCCTCCACGACCTCCTTGAATGTCGGGAGCATGCCGGCGTGGTGGGCGGCGACCCCGCGCTCGAGGCCGTCGAGCCAGTCCTGGTAGCCCAGCACGTGCAGGTCCTCGTCGGGGATGTCCGCGCAGCGCGACGCGACGTAGTCCCGGACCTGCTCCCGCTCGGCGGGACCGAGCAGCCTGGTCCCCGAGTGCAGGCACTGGGCGACGGCGGCGTCGCAGCCCGCCCGGCTGAAGATGAACGTGATCGCGGGCAGCAGCCCCTCGGCGTCGAGCCGCTCGACCACCTCGACCCGGCTGGGCCAGTGCACCCGCCGGGGACGCCGCCCGCCCCGGTTGGGACGCCGGTCGCCGACCCGGCTGAACCGGGTCTCCTCACGGGCCAGCCGCACCAGCTCGGGGTTGACCCGCTCCTGCGCGTCGTCCACGAACAAGTCGAACAGGCGGTTGTTCGCCAGCACGTGTTGCCACAGCGGCACCGGACGGTGCTCCTCGACGATGACGACGGTGTCACCGCGCACGGTGACCAGCCAGTCGCCGAACTCCTCCGCGTTGCTGACGGTGGCCGACAGCGACACCAGCCGCACCGGGTCGGGCAGGTGGATGATGACCTCCTCCCAGACCGCCCCGCGGAACCGGTCGGAGAGGTAGTGCACCTCGTCCATCACGACGTAGCCGAGCCCGCGCAACGTCGGCGACCCGGCGTAGAGCATGTTGCGCAGCACCTCGGTCGTCATGACCACGACCGGAGCCTCGCCGTTGACCGTGTTGTCACCGGTCAGCAGGCCGATGCGGTCGGGACCGTAGCGGCGTACCAGGTCGGCGTACTTCTGGTTGGACAGCGCCTTGATCGGCGTCGTGTAGAAGCACTTGCGGCCCTCGGCAAGGGCCAGGTGCACGGCGAACTCGCCGACCACTGTCTTGCCGGAGCCGGTCGGGGCGGCGACCAGCACCCCGTCGCCGGCCTCCAGCGCCTCGCAGGCGCGCACCTGGAAGGCGTCGAGCCCGAACGGGTAGAGCGACGCGAACCGGCCCAGCTGGCTCGTGGCCCGTGAGGTGCGCTGCCGGGCAGCGGCGTAGCGCTCGGCCGGGCTGGTCATGCCCCCAATCTAGGGGGCGAGGACGCGCAGGGCGCCCGGCACGACCTCCACGTGGACCGGCAGCACCGCGACCCGCTCGCCGTCGGCGTAGGCGGTGACGCCGTCCGCGACCAGGGTGACGGTCCGGGCTCGCCGTACAGTGACCGCCGGGTGGTCGACGTGGGTGCCCTTGTAGACGGTCGGGAACACCCGGACGAACTCCGGCTTGGAGATGGGTCCCAGCACGGTCACGTCGAGCAGCCCGTCGTCGAGGCGGGCGCCGGGGCAGATGTTCATGCCGCCGCCGTAGGACGGTCCGTTGCCGACCGCCACCAGCATGGCCTCGGTCTCCCAGCGCACCCCGTCCAGCTCAAGGATGTAGGGCACCGGCCGGAACGTGCGCAGCTCGGCCAGGATGGCGAGGTTGTAGCGGGCCCGGCCGTGGGGCCACGTCATCCGGTTGGCGCGCTCGTTGACCATCGAGTCGAAACCGGAGCCGAGGACGCCGGCGAACCAGCGTCCGGACGCGCGGGCCGCGTCGACGGCGAAGGGCTCGGCACCGGCGATCAGGTCGACCGCGGCCACCGCGTCGCCGAGCGGTACGCCGAGGGCACGGGCCACGTCGTTGCCGGTACCCGCCGGGACGAGGCCCAGCGGGATGTCGGTCCCCGCCACCACCTGGAGTGCCATGTTCACCAGGCCGTCGCCGCCGACGGCCACCAGCGTGTCGACGCCTCGGGCGACCCGGTCACGCACCCGGTCGAACGCCTCGTCCGCGTCCCGGCCGACCACGACGTCCACCTCTGCGCCGTGCTGGCGCAGCCGTTCGGCCACCGGGCCGGCCAGCCGCGCGCCGCGACCCTTGCCCGCTGTCGGGTTGACGAGCAGCGCGATCTGACGGGTCACGGCGGAACCGTACACGTGCGGTGGCAGCGGTCAGGTGGTGTCGTCGTGCGGCAGGCCGGGCCGGTCGTCGGCCTCCCTGGTCTCGTCCTCGAGCGGGCTCGCCTCATCGTCGAGCGGGCTCGCCTCGTCATCGAGTGGGCTCGCCTCGTCGTCGGACAGGTTCGAGTAGTCGACCTCCCTCCGGGCACGGCGCGCGTCGTTGAAGCGGCAGAAAAGGTAGGAGCTGATGATGAGGATGCACAACGGGACGGCGAGCGCTGTCATCGTCAGCGGATCCCCGGTCGGCGTGGCCACGGCCGCGAAGACGAAGACGCCGAAGGTGATCTGGCGCCACCATCCGGCGAGCCGTTGGGCCGGGAGCACGCCGAGCAGGTTGAGCATCACCACGAAGACGGGCACCTCGAACGCGAGGCCGAACACCAGCATGAGCCGCATGACGATCGACAGGAACTCGTTGAAGTCGACGATGCTGGTCGCCTCGTCCGGTGTGAAGCCGAGGAGCAGATCGGTGGCCCGGGGAAGGATGATGTAGCAAACCGCTGCGCCGGCGAAGAACAGCGGGATCCCGGCAGCCAGGAAACCGATCGTCCACCGTCGCTCCTGACGGTGGAGGGCGGGCGTGATGAACGCCCATATCTGGTAGAGCCAGATCGGGCTGGACAGCGCCACGCCTGTGGCCAGGGCGACCTTGACTTGCAGGTTGAACGGACCGAGCAGCCCGTTGATCACCAGGGGCCCGCAGCTGCCCGAGCCGAGGTTGTTGGACATGTCGATGTCGCACACCGGGGCCGCTAGGAAGTGCGCAAGCTCGTCGTAGAACAACCAGCCGAGCACCACCCCGGGCACCAGCGCGAAGCAGCAGACCACGAGTCGGCGGCGCAGCTCGCGTAGGTGGTCGAGAAGGGGCATCTGCCCCTCAGGGTTGCGACCGCCCTTGTCCGCACGGCGGCGCGAGGCGAAGGTCGTCACGGACGCATCACCGGGCCGTCAGTCGGCCGGGCCGTCGGTTCAGCGCTCCTGGGTCTCGGCGTCGGGAGCCCGCTGGGTCGCGGGCCCGGGCTGCTCGGGACGTCCCTCGATCTGACGCGGCGCGGTGGACCGCTGCTGCTCGCCAGGCGCGTCGGTGGCCTCATCGTCGTCGCGGAGGTTCTTGGTCTCGGCCTTGAAGATGCGCAGAGAGCGTCCCAGGCCACGCGCTGCGTCAGGAAGCCGTTTGGCTCCGAAGAGCAGCAGCAGCAGGACCAGGATGATCACGATCTCCCAGCCTTTGAAATTACCCATGACGGCCTCTCGTTGGTTGCGCGCTCGACCCGATCCTACGACCTCCCGGGTCTTCGGGCCGCGGGCTTTCGTCGGGTCCGGCCTGCTGCTCCACGAGCCCGCTCAGGGCGGTCGAGACCTCCGCGAGCCGGTCGGACGCGGTGCTCAGCTCGGCCGACAGCTCCTTCGCCTGCCGCCACAGCCGCCGGCCGAGCAGGAAGAACACCGCTCCGGCGCCGGTGAACAGGACGATCCAGAGGAGGAACCACAGCACGCGGCGACCCTAGCGCTACGGGAATGACTGCAGAACCGCGCCGTGCGGGCCCGGGCCGGGAAGGCGCCGGTCAGGCGCCGACGCGCGGGGTGATCATCGCGGCGACCAGGTCGACGCGGTCGAGCCCGAGTGCGAAGTCGAGGACGTCGTCGTAGGTGATGGGCGCGCCGTCGTGCTCCTCGAGAGCCTCGGCCGGGATGACCCAGCGCTCGGCGACGACGCCGCCGGAGACGAGCAGCGAGACGATCTCCTCGTCGGCGGGCTTGCGGATCTCGTCGTGGCAGGTGCCACAGGTGAAGGCGTAGTACGACAGCTCCGACCGGGAGCACACCACGAGGCGCATCTGGTCGGGCTTGAGCTCGACATCACCGCAGACGGGGCACGACGCCTTGATCGTGGTCACGGTCGCCTCCTTCCCTGGGCTCCTCACCGGAGCGACAGGGACGTCTTCGGCAGGGCTGCGGGGGTGCTTGAGAGATACCGTCCCGATGCACGACCCGAGGGGGGCCGTTCGGCCGACGCGGCCTCAGGCCGACCCGTAGGCGGCGAGCGCGGCCCGGGCGCTGTCACGGACCTCGACGGCGAGAGCCTCGGGGTCCAGGATGCGGGCGGCGCCGCCCAGCCGGAGGGCCAGCGCGCGCAGCCACCGCCCGTCGGCGGCCCGGAGCCGCACCAGCAGGCGGCCGGCCGGGCGCTCCTCGACCTGCTCGACGGGGTAGTACTCGGCGACCCAGTGGGCGGGCGGGTCGAGCTCGAGCGTGACCAGGGTGTCCTCGGGCGACGGGACGAACAACCCCTCGTCGAGGTCACGGGCCACCGCCTGCGCCGGCGGCGTGGCGGGGACGTCGAGGGCTTCGATCGTGACGACCCGGTCCAGCCGGAACAGCCGGACGGCCTCGGCCCGGTGGCACCAGCCCTCGAGGTACCACCGGCCGTCGACCATCGAGACCCTCATCGGGTCGACGTCGCGCTCGGTCGTCTCGTCGCGGGTCGGCACGAAATAGCTGAGCCGGACCCGACGTCTCCCGGTGAGGGCCCGGCGCGCGGTGGCGAGGACTCCGGCCACCGCCCCGCCCTCCACCTCGACACTGACCTGCGCGGCGGCCAGGGCGGCTTCCCCGGCAGCGGCCTCGAGCTTGGCGAGGGTGCGGCGGAGCGCCTCGCGATCGTGCAGGCCGGGCACCTCGGACAGCGTCCGCACGCCGACGATGAGCGCCAGCGCCTCGTCGACGCCGAGCCGCAGCGGCCGGGCGATGGTGTCGGCGTTGCCGAGGTAGACGTGGCCGGTCTCCCACTCGGCGTCGATGAGGTCGTCGGGCATGTGACCGGGCGTCCCGCACATGAACAGCAGCTCGAGGTCCCTGACCAGCTGGTTCTGGCTGATGCCGAACTCGCGCGCCGCCTCGTCCAGGGGGATGCCCTGCCGGCTGACCAGGTAGGGCACCATCGCGAGCAGCCGCGACAGCCGGTCGGTCGCGGCTGTGCTCATGCGGACTCCCCGAGGACGCCGCGCAGCCGGCGTACGACAGCCTCGACCACCGCGGGCGGCTCCAGAGCAACCACCGCCGGACCGTAGGCGGCGAGCTCCTGGGCCAGCACGTCGGTGGCGCCGAACGGCACCACGAGCTGGTCCCAGCCGTCACCGGCCT
>JBOGDY010000112.1:0-6948 GCA_050742955.1 Actinomycetes bacterium
AGTGGCCGGGGCGGGACGCGCCCTCGAGCACGTCGCCGAGCGGACCGGCCGACACCCGCACCTGTGGCCGCTCGCCCGTCGGGTAGACCTCGGCCACCGGCGGCGCGAAGACCGCGTCCACCTGCTCTGCCGTGCACAGCGCCAGGTCGGAGTCGAGGGTCTGCGGGTAGCGGGACAGGTCCTCGTGCGGACCGAACTGCAGGGGGTTCAGGAACACGGTTACCACGATGACGTCACACCGGCGGCGGGCGACCCTGATCAGCTCGCGGTGGCCGTCGTGCAGGGCACCCATCGTCATCACCACGCCGACGGTGTGGTCGGCCCCGTCGCCGTGGCGCGGCACGACCGCGCGCAGGTCCGCGCGCGTGTGCACCAGCCGCGTCGTCACCGTCCCGGTCACCGGTCGGCTCCTTCCGCGAGGACGTCGAGAAGGGCCTCGGCCGCCTCGGGCTTGAGCAGTCCCGCCGACAGCGCGCGGTCGGCGGTCAGGCGGGCCATCGCGACGTAGGCGGCCTTGCCCTCCGGCGAGACCCCGGCGAGCTCACGGATGTGGGCGGCGACGGTGCCGGCATCACCACGGGCGACCGGACCGGTGAGTGCGCTGTCGCCGGAGCGCAGCGCGTTGTCGAGGGCGGCACCCAGCAGCGGCGCCAGCAGCCGGGACGGTTCGGCGACCCCGCACCGTCTCAGCAGGTCCACCGACTCGTTCACCAGCGTGGTCAGGTGGTTCGCGCCGCCGGCCAGCGCCGCGTGGTAGAGCACGCGCCGATCCTCCTCGACCCACTGCGGCTCGCCGCCCATCTCCACGACGAGCGCCTCGGCGATGGGGCGCAACGGGTCCGGCGCGGTGATGCCGAACGAGCAGCCGGACAGCCGGGCCACGTCCTCCACGCGGCCGGTGAAGGTCATCGCCGGGTGCAGCGCCAGCGGCAGCCCGCCGGCCCGGGTCGCGGCGTCGAGCACCGCCACCCCATAGCGGCCGCTGGTGTGCACGAGCAGCTGGCCGGGTCGCACCACCCCGGCAGCGACGAGGCCGTCGACCAGCCCGGGCAGCGCGTCGTCGGGCACCGTGAGCAGGGCCAGCTCGGCGCGGGCGACCACGTCGGTGGGTGCGAGCACCTCGGTGCCCGGCAACAGGTCGGCCACCCGCCGCGTCGACGCGTCCGACACGGCGGAGGCCGCGACCACCGAGTGCCCGGCGCCGCGCAGCGCGGACGCGAGCACCGCGCCCACCCGGCCCGCGCCGACAACGCCCACGGCCAGACGGGCCGGGCGGTCGGTGACGGAGGCGGCGTGCGACACAGAACTGTTCCAGTCCTCGGGGACGGGGTACCGGACGGTCGCCGTCAGCCTACGGCGTACCGATCATCGCGCCCGCCACCGGGCACCGGCAGACTGCGGCGACATGGGTGCGGTGGGCTGGCGGGCGGCGACGCAGCGGGCGCTCTACGGCGAGGGCGGTTTCTACCGCCGTACGGCGGGGCCGGCCGCCCACTTCCGGACGTCGGTCCACGCGACGCCGCTGTTCGCCGAGGCGGTGCTCGCCCTCGCCCGGGCCACGGAGCTGGGCACCGTGGTCGACGTGGGGGCGGGGCGCGGCGAGCTGCTCTTGGCGCTGGACCGGCTCGACCCGGCGCTGCGGCTCGTCGGCGTCGAGGTCGCCGACCGGCCGCCGGGCCTGCCGCCTCGCCTGGAGTGGTGCGCCGAACCGCCGCCGGTCAGCGGTGCCCTGCTGCTCGCGAACGAGTGGCTCGACGACGTGCCCGTCGACGTCGCCGTGGCTACCGACGACGGGCCGCGCCTGGTGCTGGTCGACCCGGGGACGGGGAGCGAGAGCGTCGGCGGCGAGCTCACACCCGACGACCGCGCCTGGCTCGCGCGGTGGTGGCCCCTCGACGACGCCGAGCCCGGGGCCCGCGCCGAGATCGGCCTGCCGCGCGACGCGGCGTGGGCCGGCGCCGTCGGGTCGCTGACCCACGGCCTGGCGGTCGCCGTCGACTACGCGCACGACCGGCACACGCGACCGGCGGCCGGCTCGCTCGCGGGCTACCGCGGCGGGCGGCAGGTCCGGCCGGTTCCGGACGGCTCCTGCGACGTCACGTGCCATGTCGCGCTGGACGCGTGCGCGGCCGGCGGCGCCCGGGCCGGCGCCACCGCGACGCTGCTCACCGACCAGCGGACGGCACTGACCGCGCTGGGCCTGAGCACCGGCCTGCCCGACCGCGGGCTCGCGCATCGGGCACCGACGGACTACCTCGCCGGCCTGGCCCGCGCGAGCCAGGCCGGCGAGCTGGTCGCGCGGGGCGGGCTGGGGGACTTCGGCTGGCTGGTGCAGGCGGTCGGGGTGCCGCTGCCTCAGCCGCTGACGGGCACCGAGCGGTAGCCACGCATCACGAAGGTCGGACGACGCGCGGGTTCGCTGTCCAGCTGCAGCCGGGGACACCTCTCCAGCAGGGTCGGGAGCGAGATCTGCAGCTCCATCCGGGCCAGCGGCGCGCCGAGGCAGTGGTGCAGCCCGGCACCGAACCCGATGTGGTGGTTGGGCCGGCGGGCGACGTCGAACCGGTCGGGGTCGTGGAAGGCCGCGGGGTCCCGGTTGGCCGACCCGAGCAGCGCGGCCACCTTGACGCCCGCGGGCACGGTGACGTCCCCGATGCGTATGTCGTCGCGGGCGGTCCGCTCGAACAGCTGCAGGGGGCCGTCGAAGCGGATCATCTCCTCGACCGCCGGCTCCACCAGGGACGGGTCCGACCGCAGCCGGGCCAGCTCGTCGGGGTGCCGCAGCAGGGCGACGACACCGTTGCCGAACGCGTTGACGGACGCCTCGTGCCCGGCGTTGAGCAACAGGATCGCCGAGGCGACCAGCTCGTCGGCGGACAGCCTGTCGCCGCCGTCCTCGGCGGCGACGAGATGGCTGACGAGGTCCTCGCGCGGCTGCGCCCTGCGGGCCTCGGCGAGGTCGCGCATGTAGGCCGCGAACTCGCGCGACGCGGTGACCGCCTGGTCCGCCACGTCGGGCCCACGGTCGTACTCGTACATCCGCACCATGGACCCGGACCAGGGCCGCAGCAGCGGCCAGTCCTGATCGGGCACGCCGAGCAGCTCCGCGATGACCGCCACCGGCAGCGGCTCGGCGAAGTCGGCGATGACGTCGAAACCCTCCTGGGGGTCCACCTGGTCGAGCAGCCCGTCGGCGATCTGCTGCACGCGGGGCCGGAGCCGTTCGATGTGCCCGCGGGCGAACGCCTTGGCGACCAGTGAACGCAGCCGGGTGTGGTCGGGTGGCTCGTTCTCCATCATCTGGTTGCGGTGCAGCACGTTGAACGGCTCGAATTTCTCGGTCGGCTCCTTGTCGCGCCACAGCCGTCCCAGCCGCCGGTCCCGCAGCACGGTGTTGCAGTGCTCGAAGGTGAGCGCCCACCACTGGCCGGTCGGCTCGTGCCAGAAGACGGGTGACTCGTCCCGCAGCCGAGCGAACGTCGGGTAGGGGTCGGCGACGAAGTCGGAGCCGGTCAGCTCGAACGTGGTGCTCACCGCGCCACCGTAGGACCTGGCGGCGCGGGGGGGCGGCTCATCCAGCGTTCCGGCGGCGCTGCGGCCCGGGCCCGCCGCGCGAGCACCAGCTCGGCATCGAGCAGCGAACGGGCGTCGGTGGACTCGCGGTGGGCCGCCGTCGGCCGCACCGGACCGGGCGTGGTGTCGACGTGCACGGTGGCCAGCCGCAACCGTCGCTGCAGGGCCCCCTGGGTGAGGCGGACGCTCTGCACCCGTTCGTGCGGCACGACGTCGGTCTCACGGCGCAGCCGGCCGCGTCGGGCCACGAAGACCCGGTCGTCGGCGCCGGCCGCCTGGGCCCGCCAGGCGAACGGGTCGCACCACCGGGCGCGGGCGGGCACGCCGTACAGCGGCAGCCGGGTCACGTCGACCGGGGGCAGCACCCGCGCCAGCACCCCGAACGCCTCCTCGCGGCGGGCCACTGGGATCAGGACGGAGACGCCCGACGACTCCGCTGCGTAGCCCGCGACGTTGACCTCGACCTTGCACCAGCCCTTCGAGCGCCACAGCGGCGGCTCGACGATGCGTACCGCCTGGACCCGGCCGGGCGGCACGGTCTGCGCGCGGGTCTCGAGCAGCCCGTAGCGGAGGCGCAGCCCGTCGGGGGACTCGGCGACGGTGAAGTCGAAGTGCACGATGACCGCCCGCGCGACGGCGGGCACGGTGCTGAGCGAGAACGGCACGGCCAGGCCCAGCAGCGACCACTCCCGGGTGGTCACCGTGGCCGCCAGCAGGATCGTGGCGAGAGCAGCGAACACCAGGGTGCCCACCGATCGGAGCTGTCCCTCGACCAGCCGGCCGAGGGGCACCTTCAGCAGCACCGCCTCGGGCGCCTCGGGAGTGTCGTGCCCCAGGCCGGCCGCGCGCGCCAGCAGCTCGGCCCGCAGCCGCTGTGCGGCCGGCTCGGACAGGTAGGCCAGCGGCGCCTCGGAGGACGACCCACCCGCCACCTCCAGGCGCAGCTCGGCGAGGCCGAGGGCACGGGCGACGAGCGGCCGGACGACGTCGACGGCCTGCAGCCGGTCCAGCCGCACCCGCCGCGACCGCCGGAACAGCACGCCGGTGTCCAGCCTCAGGTCCTCGTCGCCGATGCGGAAGTGCGTGAACCGCCACGACAGGAAGCCGTAGGCGAGGGCGACCGGGATGCTGGCGGCGACGCCGGTGAGCAACCAGCCGAGGTCGGCCTCGCCGTACAGCTGCTGGGTGGCGATCACGGCGACCGCGGCGAACACCTTCCAGCCGCGCAGGACCGGGGTCAGCGGGTGCAGCCGCCGGAAGCCCTCCTGCTGCGCCATCTACAGTCCCGCCGACTGGGCCTCGCCCCGGGCGGCGAGCCGGTCACGCAGGCGGGCCGCCTCTGCGGGCACGAGACCCGGGATCTGCGCGTCGGTGGCCGCTGCCGCCGTGTGCAGCTGGACGGTGGCCAGGCCGAACCGGCGGTCCAGCGGCCCGGCGGTGACGTCGACGAACTGCATCCGCCCGTAGGGGACGACGACCAGCTGCCGGTAGATGATGCCGCGGGTCACGAGCAGGTCGTCGGCCCGTTCCGCATAGCCCCAGGAGCGCACCGCCCGGCCCACCACGACCCACAGCCAGGGCAGCGCGACGGCCGCGGCCGCCGCCGCAAGGACCGCCAACCAGGTCGCCACCAGCGCGCCCACCACGACGGCCACCGCCGCGGCCGGCAGGCCGACCGCCAGCAGCAGCAGCCGGCGCAGGACGGCAAGACGCGGCGAGACCCGCACCCAGGGCTCTCCCGCCGGGTCGAAGGGTTCGCTCACACCGGTCACCTGTCGTGTCGCCGTCCGACGGGCTGCGCGTCGCCGGGTGGCCCATGCTGGCAGACTCGGGCGCATGAGCACCGAGCGGACGGTCGGGATCGGTTCCGGCGCCGACATGTTCGACACCGGTGAGCACGGTGACCGGCTGGCGACCCAGGACATGGTGCTCAACATCGGTCCTCAGCATCCCTCGACCCACGGCGTGCTGCGGCTGCGCATCACCCTCGACGGCGAGCGGGTCGTGACCGCCGAGCCGGTCGTGGGCTACATGCACCGCGGCGCCGAGAAGCTCTTCGAGGTCCGCGACTACCGGCAGATCGTGGTGCTGGCCAACCGGCACGACTGGCTGTCCGCGTTCGCCAACGAGCTTGGCGTGGTCATCGCCGTCGAGCGGATGCTCGGCATGGAGGTCCCGGTACGAGCGGTGTGGACGCGCACGCTGCTGGCCGAGCTCAACCGGGTTCTGAACCACCTGATGTTCCTCGGCTCCTACCCGCTCGAGGTCGGCGCGATCACGCCCATCTTCTATGCGTTCCGGGAGCGCGAGACGATCCAGGCCGTGATGGAGGAGGTCTCCGGCGGTCGCATGCACTACATGTTCAACCGGGTCGGCGGCCTCAAGGAGGAACTGCCGGCCGGGTGGACGGGGCGGGCGCGTTCGGCCGTGCACGACGTACGCCGACGGGTGCCCGACATCGAGAACCTCATCGCCGGCAACGAGATCTTCCGGGCCCGGACCCGCGGGGTCGGGCTGCTGACGCCGGAGCTGATCCATGCCTACGGCGTCAGCGGCCCCATCGCCCGCGCGTCAGGCGTCGACTTCGACCTGCGCCGGGACGAGCCCTACCTCGCCTACGGCGAGCTGGACGTGCCGGTGGTCACCAGGTCGCAGGGCGACTGCCTGGCGCGGTTCGAGTGCCTGCTGGAGCAGGTGCGGGTGTCTCTCGACCTGGCCGACACGTGCCTCGACCGGCTCGGCTCGCTGCCGCCCGGACCCATCAACGTCCGGCTGCCGAAGGTGCTCAAGGCACCGGAGGGCGCGACCTATGCGTGGACCGAGAACCCGTTGGGGATCAACGGCTACTACCTGGTGTCGCGCGGGGAGAAGACGCCCTGGCGGCTAAAGCTGCGTTCGGCGTCCTACAACAACATCCAGGTGCTCTCCGAGGTGCTGCCCGGCAGCCTGATCGCCGACATGGTGGCGATCCTGGGGTCGATGTTCTTCGTCGTCGGCGACATCGACAAGTAAGACGCGTCACCCGATCGAGGCCGGGCGGCATGCGGGTCTGCGAGCGTCATCTCATTTCCGGGTAATTACCCGAAACTGAGATGACGCCGGAGGGGGACCCCACGGCGAGGACGGCGGTCGGCCGTCAGGCGACGGCACGCGAGTCGCTGGCGGTGGCGGTGCTGACGTCGTCCGCCGTCTTCTCTGCGGGAGCCCCGCCGGTGAACAGCTGGTCGACGAGCTCGGCGGCCCGGTCGAGCCGCGGGTCGAGCAGCGGCGCCTCGGGCAGCACGATCTCGCTGGCGGCCGTGTCGGCGCCACGGTCGAGCGGGACGCCGGCGAAACGTGGGTCGTCGGCCGCGGGCGAGAAGGCTGCCCGCACCA
>JBOGDY010000113.1:0-6867 GCA_050742955.1 Actinomycetes bacterium
GCCGCGGAGATCGTGGACGCGTTCACCGAGCCGATCCGCGTCGGCCGGCGCTTCTTCCAGGTGCGGCCGAGCGTGGGCGTCGTCATCGACGAGCGGCCGGCCGGTGCGGCCAAGCGCGGCGACGGGTCGCACCTGCTCGCCCACGCCGACGTGGCGATGTACGAGGCGAAGACCTCGAAGGCGGTGCACGACGTGCCGGTCACGGTCCTGGCCGGTGCCGCGCGGGCGGCGGCGGCCGCGACGATCCACATGCGCGAGGAGATCGGGACGCCGGACCTCGGTCAGTTCCGGGTGGAGTACCAGCCGATCGTCGACCTGCACACCGGTGAGATCGCGGCGGCAGAGGCGCTGCTGCGCTGGCGGCACCCGGACTTCGGCGAGGTGGGCCCCTCGACCTTCATCCCGCTGGCCGAGCGGGTGGGGTCGGTGACACTGCTCGGCGACCATGTGCTGCGCCTCGCGCTCGACGACCTGGCGACCTGGTCGCGGGCCGGCGGCACGCTGTCGGTCTCGGTCAACATCTCGCCGCGCCAGCTGAGCGACCCGTCGCTGGCGGCGGCGGTGGTCGCGCTGCTCGCGGAGCGCGGGCTCGACGCCGACCGGCTCGTCTTGGAAGTCACCGAGGAGGCGCTCGTCGACGACATCGAGGCCGTCGTCGAGACCATCGCCGCCCTGCGCGCCGCCGGCCTGTCGGTAGCCGTCGACGACTTCGGCACCGGCTACTCCTCGCTGCGCTACCTTCGTCGCTTCGAGGCCAACATCGTCAAGATCGACCGCGAGTTCGTGCAGGCCAGCTCGACGGAGCCGCGCACCGAAGCGCTCGTACGCTCCGTGGTGTCGATGGCCGGCGCCCTCGACCTGGTGTGCGTCGCGGAGGGAATCGAGACCCTGGAACAGCTGGCTATCGTGCGTTCGCACGGCTGTCGCCTCGGCCAGGGCTTCCTGCTGGACCGTCCGATGCCGGCCGGCGCGCTGGGCCACCTGCTGTCGGCCGGCCACGTCTATCCGGTCGACGTGCACCCGCCGCCGCGACAGCCGGCGCCACAGACCGCCTCCGTGGTGTCGCTGCACCGCGCCAACTGACTCGTCGACGGAGGCGGGGCCCGGGCGGCTCAGTCCTCGTCGTCGAGGCGTGCCAGCCAGGTCGCGAGGCGTTCGACCGGTGTCTCGAACTCGGGGTTGAGGTCGACGAACTCCCGCAGCCGGGCCGCCACCCACTCGAGGGAGACCGACTCCTCGCCCCGACGGCTCTCGAGCTCCTCGATGCCCCGGTCGGTGAAGTACATGACCCAGGGCCTAGAGGGTGAAGGCCTGCTCGACCAGCGAACGCTGCTCGATGTCGTGCTGCTTGTGGGACCCCGCCGCGGGCGACGCGGCCGGAGCCCGCGAGATCGAGCGCAGCGACCGACCACCGAGGTGGGCCGGCAGGTTCAGCGCCATGAACGGCCACGGCCCCTGGTTGGCCGGCTCCTCCTGGACCCACACCAGGTCGGCGTCGGGGAAGTCGGATACGGCCTTGACGAGCTCGTCGGCGGGCAGCGGCGCGAGCTGCTCCACCCGGACGATCGCGACCTGCGCGCCGTCGCTGGTGGCCCGCTTCGCCCGCTCGGCCAGGAGGTCGTAGTAGATCTTCCCGGAGCACAGCACGACCCGGCGTACGCCCGTGGGGTCGATCCCACCCTCGGTCTCGGGGATCACCGCGCGGAACGCGCCGGAGGTGAACTCCTCGACCGGCGACGCCGCGGCCTTCAGCCGCAGCATCGACTTGGGCGTGAAGACGACCAGCGGTCGGCGCGGCTCGTGGTAGGCGTGCCAGCGCAGCAGGTGGAAGTACGACGCGGGCGTCGACGGCAGCGCCACGGTCATGTTGTCCTCGGCGCACATCTGCAGGAACCGTTCGATGCGGGCCGACGAGTGATCGGGGCCCTGTCCCTCGTAGCCGTGCGGCAGCAGGAGCACGACACTGGACCGCTGGCCCCACTTCTGCTCGGACGAGGAGACGAACTCGTCGATGACGGTCTGGGCGCCGTTGAAGAAGTCGCCGAACTGCGCCTCCCACAGCACGAGCGCGTCGGGCCGGCCCACGGAGTAGCCGTACTCGAACCCCATCGCGGCGAACTCCGACAGCAGCGAGTCGTAGACCCAGAAGCGTGCCTGGCCATCGTCGAGGTGGGCCAGCGGCGTCCACTCGGCGCCTGTCGTCTTGTCCGTGAGTACGGCGTGGCGCTGGACGAACGTGCCACGGCGGGTGTCCTGGCCGGACAGCCGGACCGGACGACCCTCGAGCAGCAGGGTGCCGAAGGCGAAGAGCTCACCCATCGCCCAGTCGATCCCGCCCTCCGAAGCCATCGCGGCGCGACGCTGCTGCAGCGGCATCAGCTTGGGATGCACGGTGAACCCGTCCGGTAGCGCCACGTGCGCATCTGCGATGAGCTTGATGACCTCGAGGTCGACGGCGGTGCTCTTGTTGGGCGCCGCCACGGAGGCCTTCTGCTCGGACGGCGGGTCGATGCCCTGGCCGGTGCCCTGGTCGTCGGACTCGGCGATGGTCTCGCGGGTCTCGGTGAACACCCGCTCCAGCCGGCCCTGGTAGTCGCGCAGCGCCTGCTCGGCCTCCTCGACGGAGATGTCGCCGCGGCCGATCAGGGCCTCGGTGTAGAGCTTGCGCACGGAGCGCTTGCCCTCGATGAGGGAGTACATGAGCGGCTGGGTCATGGACGGGTCGTCGCCCTCGTTGTGTCCGCGCCGCCGGTAGCAGACGAGGTCGATGACCACGTCCTTCTTGAACTCCTGGCGGTACTCGAAGGCCAGCCGCGCCACCCGCACGCAGGCCTCCGGGTCGTCACCGTTGACGTGGAAGATCGGTGCCTGGATCATCCGCGCCACGTCGGTGCAGTAGAACGACGACCGCGACGAGTCGGGTGAGGTGGTGAACCCCACCTGGTTGTTGATGACGACGTGCACGGTGCCGCCGGTGCGGTAGCCGCGCAGCTGGGACAGGTTGAGCGTCTCGGCCACCACGCCCTGGCCCGCGAAGGCCGCGTCCCCGTGCACCAGCACCGGCAGCACGGTGAAGCCCTGCTCGCCCTTGTCGATGCGGTCCTGCTTGGCCCGGGCGACGCCCTCGAGCACCGGGTTGACCGCCTCGAGGTGCGACGGGTTCGCCGCGAGGTAGACCTTGCACGTGTGCCCGTCGGGCGTCGTGTAGGTGCCCTCGGTGCCCAGGTGGTACTTCACGTCGCCCGAGCCCTGCACCGAGCGCGGATCCTGGTTGCCCTCGAACTCGCGGAAGATCTGGCTGTAGCTCTTGCCGGCCAGGTTGGTCAGCACGTTGAGCCGGCCACGGTGGGGCATGCCGATGGCGACCTCGTCGAGCCCGTCCTCGGCCGCCGAGCTCATCACCTGGTCGAGAAGCGGGATGATCGACTCGCCGCCCTCGAGGGAGAACCGCTTCTGCCCGACGTACTTGGTCTGCAGGAAGGTCTCGAACGCCTCGGCCGCGTTGAGCCGACCCAGGATGCGCAGCTGCTCCTCGCGGGACGGCTTGGGTGTGCCGACCTCGACGCGCTGCTGGATCCAGCGTCGTTCCTCTGGGTCCTGGATGTGCATGTACTCGACGCCGATGCGCCGGCAGTAGGACTCGCGCAGGATGCCGAGGATCGCGCGCAGGGTGGTCATCGGCTGGCCGCCGAAGCCTCCGGTGGCGAACTCGCGGTCGAGGTCCCACAGCGTCAGGCCGTGGGTGACCACGTCGAGGTCGGGGTGGGAGCGCTGGCGGAACTCGAGCGGGTCGGTGTCGGCCATCAGGTGGCCGCGGACGCGGTAGGCGTGGATCAGCTCGTGGACGCGGGCCTGCTTGACGATGTCGTCGTCGTGGGAGGCGGAGATGTCGCGCACCCAGCGGACCGGCTCGTAGGGGATCCGCAGCGCGCGGAACACCTCGTCGTAGAACCCGCCCTCGCCCAGCAGCAGTGCGTGGATCCGCCGCAGGAACTCACCGGACTGGGCGCCCTGGATGATGCGGTGGTCGTAGGTGGAGGTCAGCGTCATGATCTTGCTGACGGCCAGCCGGGCCAGGGTCTCGGGTGCGGCGCCCTGGTACTCGGCGGGGTAGTCCATGGCGCCGACGCCGATGATCGTCCCCTGGCCGGACATCAGCCGCGGCACCGAGTGGACGGTGCCGATCGTCCCCGGGTTGGTGAGGCTGATCGTCGTGCCGACGAAGTCGTCGGCCGTCAGCTTGTTGTTGCGGGCGCGGCGCACGATGTCCTCGTAGGCGGTCCAGAACTGCGCGAAGTCCATCGACTCGGCGCCTCTGATCGAGGGCACCAGCAGCGAGCGGCTGCCGTCGGGCTTCTGCACGTCGATGGCCAGGCCGAGGTTGACGTGCTCCGGCTTGACGACGGCCGGCTTGCCGTCGGCCTCGGTGAAGCCGTGGTTCATCTCGGGCATGGCGCGCAGGGCGCGGACCACGGCGAACCCGATGAGGTGGGTGAAGGAGACCTTGCCGCCGCGCCCCCGCCTGAGGTGGTTGTTGATGACGATCCGGTTGTCGATCAGCAGCTTGGCCGGCACCGCCCGGACGCTGGTGGCCGTCGGCACGGCGAGGCTGGCCTGCATGTTGCTGACGACCCGGGCGGCCGGTCCCTTCAGCGGTGTCGGCGCGGGACGGGTGTCCTTCTTCTCGCCCTCGGCCTCGACGGCGGCGGCGGGGCGGCCAGGCGCCGGAGCGGGGGGCTTGTCGGCCGGGCGGACTTCCTTGGCCTCGGTGGAAGGCTTCCCGGATGGCTGGACCGGGGCCGGCTGCTGAACGGGGCCCGGCCCGTCGGCGCGCGCCACTGGAGCCGGGGGCGTCGGGGTGACCACCGGGGGCTGCGCCGCGCCGCCGTTGGCACGCGAGGAGGCCTCGTGCGGCTGGTAGTCCTCGAAGAACTCCCACCAGGCGCGGTCGACCGACTCGGGGTCCTCGAGGTACTGCTGGTAGATCTCGTCGACGAGCCACTCGTTGGGCCCGAACGCGGCCAGCGACGACTGGCCGGGGCTGGTCTCTGAGGACTGGGACACGGCGCGACTCGCCCTCTTCCACGGTTGCCGGAGGCCTGGTACGGGCTGCCCAGACTAGTCGCCCGTCCGGTGTCCGACCGACCAGCACGGACCGGGTGCCCGAGCCTCGTGCTGTGGTGCCGGCCCGCGGGGGGTGATGACGGCGGCGTGGCTTCGGTCCCGATCGGACGCGATCGGGACCGACCTGCTAGTGAGCGGGTCTCCGCGCGTGCTCAGCCGGGCGGGGTGTAAGCCACCGAGCCGGAGCGCCGCATGGCCTCCATGCCCTCCTCGGTCGAGAGCAGCGGCGTGGTCTTGAAGGCCTTCACTGCGCCGGCGCCGCCGACGCCGATGGCGAACGATGCCGCGTCGACGTTGCTGGGGAACTCGGCGACGCAGATGACGTCGTACTCGCCGAAGCTGTAGAAGAAGTCCCGGACCGTTCCACCGAGCCCCTCGACCGCCGGTCGGACCAGCGCCTCCCGGTCCTGCGGGTTCTTGCTCATCGTCGCCCACGCCTCCGGCGTGTAGGCCACCTGGATCAGGTAGTGGGCCATCGGGCCCTCCCTTCGTCTGCCCCCACCGGAGCATCCGCCCGGCCCCCCGGCCGGTCAATGGCCAGGAAGGGCTAGCCTCCGTCGGGCCCGGCGCAGTCCGCTCCGGTCAGCGCCGGCCGGTCGGCGAGCAGCTCGCGGGCGCGGTCGCGGCCCAGGTTCCAGCCGGCCAGGCCCGCGTCGCCCGGGACGCTCATGCCGCCCAGGACGCAGGAGCGCTGCGGCTCGGGCAGCCGGTCGACGGCGGGTGCCGCGTCGGCGGACAGCCCCTGCAGGTAGGCGAGGTCGACCTTGCCGGTCAGGGTGAACCGTTCGACGTTGCGCTCGGCCACGAACGCGTCCGGGTCGAGCACGGCCAGGGTGACCAGCGTCACCCCCGCCGCTGCCACGATGGCGCGTGGCAGCCACGCCGCGCGCAACCGGATGCCGGCCACCAGGACGAGCAGCATCACCACGCCCAGCCACGTCTCGAACGCGTTCATGAACAGCCGCAGCCGGGTGAAGCCGAAGGCCTCCTCGTAGAGGTGCAGGCGGTAGAGGGCGGACCCGACGACCACCAGGGTCAGCGCCCCCAGCGTGCCCAGCAGGATCCGCAGCAGGGCGCGCTGCCGACCGGTCCGCCTCGGCGCCCAGCGGGCGGCGGCGGCCACGACGCTCAGGGTCAGCAGCGTCACGACGACGAGCTGACCGAAGCCGCCGCGCGCGTACTCGGCGTAGGTGAGCCCGGCGGTCCCCAGCACGTGCCGGTGTCCGCCGAACAGGACCGTCAGCTGCACCGCGACGAACGCGGCGAAGAGCAGGTCGAGCAGGGCGATGGGAGCGGCCCACTCCAGGACGCGGACCGGTCGTGCGGCCGAAGGGGTCAGCACGTCCCACCGTGGCGGGGCGGCGCCGAGGAAGGCCGCACATCCGGCGACCCCGGCCACCGCCACAAGCACGAACAGCCGCACCGGCAGCAGGTCGAGGTGCAGGTCCGGCAGCAGCGAGGCGAAGACCTCGTCGGCCGAGGCGAACAGAGCGCCGAAGACGGCCAGCAGCCCGAGACTCACCCCGGCCGCGCGAAGCACCGGCCACCACGACCCGGTCTGACGCGTGACGTGCGACCGGACGCCGCGGCCCAGCCAGGGCAGCCCCCGGACGGCGGCGAGCGGCAGTGACAACCCGCCGAGTGCGGTGGCGACCAGGCTGCGACCGGGGGCGAGCGCGTACGACGAGAGGCCCGCGGTGCCGAGCAGGCACAGCGCCACGAACCACGGCGCATCACGCACGA
>JBOGDY010000114.1:0-6841 GCA_050742955.1 Actinomycetes bacterium
CGTCAGCGCGGCGGCCGCGGCGGCGCCGACGACCATGCCGGCGACCGTGGCCCGCCAGCTCGTCCGCCTGACCGGGTCGGCCGCCCCCGCACCCGCCGGGACCGGCTCGTAGCCGGGTGGCGCGACCACGGACACCGGTTCGGTCGACGCGGCCAGCGCCGTCGCGCGGCCGGACCCGGGCTCGCCGAGGTCGCCCGGCTCGAGCGAGAACGCCTCGGTCGCGGTCCACGCGGCGGCGAAGACCGTCACCCTGGACGCGAAGCTGATCCAGACGAGCAGGCCGACGATGACGCCGAACGTGGCGTAGATCGGGTTGTCTGTGGTCCGCCCGACCAGGAACGTGCCGAACAGCTTGAGCGCCTCGAACCCGACGGCGGCCAGCAGTGCACCGCCGCGGACCCGGCGCCACGGCAGCTGGGCACCGGACAGCCTGGACAGGAGGATGGCGAACAGCACGATGTCGGCGAGCAGGGCCACGCCCACGGAAAGGACCTTGAGCAACGCGACGGCGACGACCGAGTCGGCGAGGCCGACCCACCCGAGGACGGCAGTCGTGGCCGCCGTGGCCGCGCTCGTGACCGCCACGGATGCGAGCAGGCTCAGACCGAGCAGGAGCAGTACGGCGAGGTCGACGAGCTTCTTCCTGACGAACCCGATCTCGGCGTCGAGAGTGCCGAACACCCGTCGGAGGCCGTCGCGCAGCGCGTCGACCCAGCCCAGCCCGGCGTAGAGCAGGCCCAGGATGCCGATCACACCGGCGCCGGCCTTCGCGTCGATGACGTCCTGAAGGTCGATCTGGTTGCCGCCGCTGCCCACGAGGCCCGGGAAGGCGTCCTCGACCGCCCGCACGACGGCGTCCTGGACGCCCGGGTCGCCGGCAGCGACGTAACCCAGGACGGAGAAGGCGAGGGCGATCAGCGGGAAGAACGACAGGAACCCGAAGAAGGTGAGGGCGCCCGCGATCTGGCCCCCCAGGACCTGGGTGTAGCGGTCGTAGGCGCGGATCGCGTGGTCGAGGGCGGGACGGCGCGAGCGGGCCACCCGGACCCGGCCCCGCACCCGCTCGAGCCTCAGGGTCGCCTCATGCTGGCACCGGGTGCGGTCCCGGCAGCGACCGGCCGAACGGGAAGTCGCGTTGCGGGCGCCACACGCCGTCGGGCCCGTGCTCGTAGAGGCTGAAGCCCCACACGGGGAAACGGGCGTCGTAGGACTCGAGCTCGGAGTCGGCCCGGTCGAGCACCTGCTCGGGCAGGTCGTGGGCCACCGTGACGTGTGGGTGGTAGTAGAAGCTCAGCTCGCGCGAGAGCGGCCCGGAACGCACCTGGGCCTCCACCCGCTCGCAGTCGGCGATGCCCCGGGCGAGCTGCACGAAGACCACCGGCGAGACCGGCCGGAACGTGCCGGTCCCCCGCAGGTGCACCTCGAAAGGCTGCTCGGCCTTGGCAACCTTCCGCAGGTGCTCCTCGACGGCCGGCAGGTCGGCGTCGTGCACCTGGGTCGGCGGCAGCAGGGTCACGTGTGTCGGGATCGCCGTGGCCAGCGGGTCACCGTAGGACTCGCGGTAGGCCTGCAGGTCCGACCCGTGCGGTTCGGGGATGGCGATGGCGACGCCGACCGTGCGCGGCGCCGTCGACGGCGAGCTCATGGGCGGCCCGGCAGGAAACCGACGCGCTCGTAGACGTCACGCACGGTGCCCTCGGCCACGGCACGGGCCCGCTCGGCCCCCCTGGCCAGCACCGCGTCGAGCTCCGCCGGGTCGTCGAGGTAGCCGCGCACCCGCTGCCTGAACGGGCCCACCACGTCGAGAACGACCTCGACCACGGCCTTCTTCAGGTCGCCGTAGCCGGACCCGGCGAAGCGCGCCTCGAGGCTCTCCATGGTCTCGCCGCCGAACGCTGACAGGATCGTCAGCAGGTTGCTCACGCCCGGCTTGCCGACCGGGTCGAAGGTGACCTCCCGGCCGGTGTCGGTGACCGCGGCCTTGATCTTCTTCTCGATCAATGTCGCGTCGTCGTCGAGCCACACGACGCCGCTGCCGCCCACGGAGCCGCTCATCTGCTTCTCGACGTTCTGCAGGTCGTAGATCTTCGCCGTCTCCCGCATGATGTAGGGCTCGGGCACCCGGAAGGTCTCACCGAAGAGCCGGTTGAAGCGCTGGGCCAGGTCCCGGGTGAGCTCGATGTGCTGGCGCTGGTCCTCGCCGACGGGCACCTGGTCCGCCTGGTAGAGCAGGATGTCTGCGGCCTGCAGGATCGGATAGGTGAACAGCCCGACCGACGCACGGTCCGCGCCGCCCCGCGCCGCCTTGTCCTTGAACTGGGTCATCCGGTTGGCCTCGCCGAAGCCGGTGATGCAGCCCAGCACCCACTGCAGCTGGGAGTGCTCGGGCAGGTGCGACTGGACGAACAGCACCGACCGGTCGAGGTCGACCCCGGCCGCGAGGAACTGCGCCGCGGTGATGTGCGTCCGTCGCCGCAGGGTCGCCGGGTCGTGCTCCACGGTGATCGCGTGCAGGTCCGCGACGAAGTAGAACGCCTCGTGGTCGTCCTGGAGGCTCACCCACTGCCGCAGCGCGCCGAGGTAGTTGCCGAGGTGCAGCGAGTCGGCCGTGGGCTGCATGCCGGACAGGACGCGGGGAGCGGGCATGGGCGCCATTCTGCCAGGGGGACTGCGGATCAGGCCTCGGTCGGGGTCTGCACCGCAGGGGCCTGCCCGGGCATCGTGCTGAGCCGTACCCGGGCGATGCGCCGGCCGTCGAGCTCGCTCACCGTGAACCGGTGCCCCAGCGCCTCCACGCTCTCGTTCACCTCGGGCAGCCGGCCGAGCTCGTTGATGACGTAGCCGGCCACCGTCTCGTAGGGGCCCTCGGGCAGCTCCAGACCCGTCTTGTCGCAGAAGTCCTCGAGGTTGAGCAGCCCGTCGACCTCGACGTCGCCGCCACGCAGCGGCTTGGCCCGCTCCTCGTTGACGTCGTACTCGTCGTGGATCTCGCCGATGACCTCCTCCATGAGGTCCTCCATCGTCACGATCCCGTCGGTGCCGCCGTACTCGTCGACCACGATCGCCAGGTGGTGACCCTCACGTCGCATCTCCGACAGGGCGGAGAGCACCCGCTTGGTGCCCGGCATCATCTTGACCGGGCGGGCGATCTCTCCCACCCGCACCGAGCGCCCGGACACGTCCGGCGAGAACAGGTCGCGCACGTGCACGAAGCCGACGACCTCGTCCTGCGATCCGCGGACGACCGGGTAGCGGGAGTGGGGATTGGTGGACGACAGTCGCACCGCCTTGAACACCGGCATGGACGCGTCGAGGAAGTCGACCTCGGTGCGCGGCACCATGACCTCGTGCAGCTGTTGCTCACCCGCCTCGAAGACGTCTTGGATGAGCTGGCGCTCCTCGCGGCCGAGCGTCTCGTGGGCCGCCACGATGTCGCGCAGCTCCTCCTCCGAGATCGCCTCCCTGGACGCCCCCGGGTCGCCGCCGAGGACCCGCACCACGCCGTCGGTCGACTTGGAGAGCAGCCAGATCACCGGGCGCGACAGCCTGGCGACCCGGTCGAGGAACGGTGCGACCAGCAGCGCGACCGTCTCCGCCCGCTGCAGCGCGAGCCGCTTGGGGGCGAGCTCGCTGATGATCAGCGAGAGGTAGGTGATGACGAGGGTCACAGCGATGAACGCGACCCAGTAGGCGGCCCCTTCGGACAGGCCCCAGCCCTCGAGCACGGGCGCTAGGTCGTCGGCGAAGGCCGAGGCCCCGAAGGCGGCGGACAGGAACCCGGCGAGGGTGACGCCGATCTGCACGGCGGCGAGGAAGCGGTTGGGGTCCTCGTGCAGCTCGGCGACCTTGCGACCCCGCCTACCGCGCTGGGCAAGCGCACGCACCTGACCCTCACGCAACGAGACGAGCGCGATCTCCGAGCCGGCGAAGACCGCGCCGACGAGCAGGAACAGCAGGACGAGCAGGGAGTTGGCGAGGGTGGAGCTCACGGCGCGCCCCCCGCGAGGGAGCGCGCCGGTCTAGAACAGCCATCCATGCCCGAGAGCCTAGAGGAACCGTCCATGCCCGCCCTGAAAGACTCCTGCCCCGACCCGTGTGAGGAGGCGACGTGAAGCGCACGGTCGCGCGTCTCGCCGATGGGCGGGAGATCATCTACTTCGACGAGGACGCGGAGCCACGGCACCGGTTGGACGACCCCCGCGACCTGCCGTCGGCGAGCACCCACTCCGAGATGCGCTTCGACGCGGTGCTCGACGAGTGGGTGACGATCGCCTCGCACCGGCAGACGCGCACGCACCTGCCACCCGCCGCCGAGTGTCCGCTCTGCCCGTCCCGCGACGGTCGGACGACGGAGATCCCCAGCGAGGACTACGACGTCGTCGTCTTCGAGAACCGGTTCCCCTCACTCACCGGCGACGGCGACGTGGGCGCGCGTCCCGAGGAGCTCTTCCTCGCCCGCCCGGGGAACGGCCGCTGCGAGGTCGTGTGCTTCACCTCCGACCACGACTCGTCGTTCTCACAGCTCTCGACGGGCCAGGCCCGCACGGTTGTGGACGTCTGGGTCGACCGCACCGACGCGCTGGGCCGGCGCCGCGGTGTCGAGCAGGTCTTCTGCTTCGAGAACAGGGGCGAGGAGATCGGGGTGACCCTGCGGCACCCGCACGGCCAGATCTACGCCTTCCCCTACGTCACGCCGAGGACCCGGACGATGCTCGGCTCCGCTCGCCGCCACGCCGAGCGCACCGGACGCAACCTGTTCGCCGACCTGCTCGCCGGCGAACGTGAGGCGGGTGACCGCGTGGTCGTCGCAACCGACCGGTGGACCGCGTTCGTCCCGTTCGCGGCCCGGTGGCCGGTCGAGGTGCACCTCTACCCGAACCGGCAGGTGCCCGACCTTGCCGCTCTCGACGAGGACGAGCGCGACGAGCTGGCCCACGTCTACCTCGACCTGCTGCGCCGGCTCGACGCCCTCTACAACCTGCCGCTGCCCTACATCGCGGCCTGGCACCAGGCACCGGTGAGGGTCGACCGCGACCTCTCCTACCTGCACCTGCAGGTGTTCTCCATCAGGCGCGCGCCGGACAAGCTCAAGTACCTCGCCGGGACGGAGTCGGCGATGGGGGCGTTCATGAGCGACGTGAGTCCCGAGGACGTCGCAGCGCGCCTGCGGGCGGCGGGAGCAGGGTGAGCGCTGCCACGCCGTACGACGAGGTGTGCCGTGCCTTCACCGACACCTACGGCACGCGTCCCGAGGGAGCCTGGGCCGCGCCCGGCCGGGTCAACCTGATCGGTGAGCACACCGACTACAACGAGGGCTTCGTGCTGCCGTTCGCCATCGAGGCGCGCACCGTGGTTGCCGGGGCACGACGGGACGGTACGACGGTGCGCGTGGCGTCCCGGCAGCGGCCGGGCGAGGACGTCTCTACGGATGACGCCGACCTGCGGCCGGGCCGTCCGGGCGGCTGGTCGTCCTACGTGCTGGGTGTGATCTGGGCGCTGCGCGACGACGGCCACCACATCGGCGGTGTCGACCTGCTCGTCGACGGCGGGGTCGCCCTCGGCTCGGGGCTCTCGTCGTCGGCGGCGCTGGAGTGCGCGGCGGCACTGGCGCTCTGCGACCTCCACGGCCTCGGGCTGCCCGCCGAGCGACTCGCCGGCCTGGCGCAGCGCGCGGAGAACGACTACGTAGGGGCCCCGACCGGCCCGATGGACCAGATGGCATCGCTGCTGTGCACCGCCGGGCACGCGCTGCTGCTGGACACGAGGTCGATGGCGACCGAGCAGGTGCCGCTGGACCCGGCCGGTGCCGGCCTGGAGCTGGTGGTCGTCGACACCGGTGTGCACCACGAGCACGCCGAGGGGGCCTACGGCGAGCGCCGGCGGTCCTGCGAGCGGGCCTGCGCGGCGCTCGCGGTCAGGGCGCTGCGCGACGTCCCCGTCGACGGGCTCGAGGGGTCGCTCGAGCGGCTCGGCGACGACGAGCTGCGCCGGCGGGTGCGCCACGTGGTGACCGAGGACGCCCGGACCATCGGCACCGTCGATGCGCTGCGGTCCGGGGACTGGGCCGGGGTCGGCCGGCTGATGTCGGCCTCGCACGTGTCGATGCGCGACGACTACGAGATCAGCTGCGCCGAGCTCGACGTCGCCGTGGCGGCGTTGGTCGACGCGGGTGCGCTCGGCGCCCGGATGACCGGTGGCGGCTTCGGTGGCTGTGCGGTCGCGCTGCTGGCGGCGACGGGGGTGGATGCCGCCGTCCGGGCGGTGCACGAAGAGTTCGCGGTCCGGGGCTGGGCGGCGCCCTTCTCTTTCGTGACCAGGCCCGGCGGCGGCGCGTCCCGGGTGCTCTGACGGCCTACCCGGGCACGGCCGGCGTGTCGCAGGCGCGCTGTCGCGCCGCGGCCAGGGCGGGCAGCAGGTCGGAGAGGCTGACGCGCAGCCGGTGCTCGCGGGCGTCCTCGCCGCGCACGACGACCGCGAGCGCCGGCGACCCCGTCTCCCCGCCGGCACACTCGCCGAAGGCGATCTGCACCAAGGCGATGCCGCCCGGCGCAACCGACACCGTCGGCACGTCGATGGAGACCTCGGTCAGCCCCGAGGCCACCACGTGGGCCTCGAGCACGGTGACGGCACCGTCGCCGATGTTGTGCAGCTCGACCGTCGCCGAGTGGCCGCTGTGGCGCGCCAGGGGTGCCGGGTCGTGCCCCGCGGTCGCCAGCAACCGCGGCGCGGCCGGGGTGTCCTGCATCGTCGACTGGACCGTGGCACCGAGGACGGCACCGGCGACCACAGCGCACAGCAGCGGGAGCAGCCTGGACGCACGCCGGAGCGGGTCGGGCAGGTC
>JBOGDY010000115.1:0-6816 GCA_050742955.1 Actinomycetes bacterium
CCGAGCAGCTCCGCCACCCGGCGTACGCCGTCCTCGCCCCGCTCCGCGACCACGTCGTCGGCCCCGAAGGCCTTGGCGAGATCCTGCCTCGGCTCGTGCCGCGACATGGCGATGATCCGTCCCGCGCCCAGCCGACGGGCGGCGAGCACGCCGCACAGGCCGACCGCCCCGTCACCGACGACCGCGACGGTGGCGCCCGGCCCGACACCGGCGGCGACGGCCGCATGGTGGCCCGTGCCCATGACGTCGGAGAGGGTCAGCAGGCCGGGGACCATCGAGGCGTCCGGATGGTCCGGCGTGGCCACCAGCGTCCCGTCGGCCTGCGGCACCCGCACCCACTCGCCCTGCCCGCCGTCGACGGGGTGGCCGTGCTCGTCCGACGATCCCCACCAGCCGCCGTGCTCGCACGACGTGTGCACGCCGTTGCGGCAGTGCGCGCAGGTGCCGTCGCTGATCGCGAAGGGGGCGATCACGAAGTCGCCCGCCGTCAGGGTGGGGACGTCAGCACCCACCTCCTCGACCACGCCCACGAACTCGTGGCCGATCCGGTGGGGTGACTCGACGTCCGTGACGCCGCGGTATGGCCACAGGTCCGAGCCGCAGACGCAGGTGGCGACCACCCGCACCAGCGCGTCCGTCGGCAGGTGCAGCGACGGGTCGGGGACGGTCTCGACCCGGATGTCGCGGGCAGCGTGGATCAGCGTCGCGTGCAAATGGAAGATCCTCTCGGAGGTGCCCCCGGTAGGATTCGAACCTACGCACCCGGCTCCGGAGGCCGATGCTCTATCCCCTGAGCTACGGGGGCTCGGGCAGGCGCAAAGATTACCAGCCTGGTCACCTCGCGTCCCGGGACGGCGACCACGGGCTAACCTCCACGCATGGCCGAGAGCATGGGGCGCGTCCTGGTGGTGGACGACAGCGACACCATCCGCCGGCTCATCTGCATGAACCTCGAGCTCGAGGGCTTCGAGGTGGTCACCGCCGTGGACGGCGAGGACGCGCTGGCCAAGGTCCTCGCAACCGCACCCGACGTCGTGACGATCGACGTGCGGATGCCGCGGCTGGACGGCTTCGACACGGTGGCGCGGCTGCGGGCCGACCCCCGCACCTGCCACCTCAAGATCGCGATGGTCACCGCGTGCGCCCAGGAGTCCGACCTGCGCCGCGGCGACGAGGTGGGCGTCGACGCCTACCTCACCAAGCCGTTCGACCCGGACGTCCTGGTGCGCACCGTCCGCGACCTGGCCGAGCGCCGGGCCTCCTGACCCGCCTCGATAGCCTGGCGGGGTGACGCCCGCAGAGCTCTCCGCCGCTGTCCTCGCGGCCGTCCGGGCGGCCGTCGACGCCGGTGACCTCTCCGTGGAGCCGCCGGCGACGGTCAGGGTGGAGCGACCCAAGGTCCGCGAGCACGGCGACTACGCCACCAGCGTCGCCCTCCAGCTGGCCAAGCCGGCGGGGCTCCCGCCCCGGGAGGTCGCCGAGGCCATCGCCGGGCCGCTGCGCGGCACGCACGGGGTGGCCTCGGTCGACGTCGCGGGCCCCGGCTTCCTCAACATCACCCTCGAGGCCGCGGCCCAGGGCGAGCTCGCGCGCACGGTGGTGAGAGCGGGCGGGACCTACGGCCGTACGTCGACGCTGGCCGGCCAGACCGTGAACCTCGAGTTCATCTCGGCCAACCCGACCGGGCCGCTGCACCTCGGGCACACCCGGTGGGCCGCCGTGGGCGACGCGCTCGGCCGGGTGCTGTCCGCGGCCGGCGCCCGGGTGACGCGCGAGTTCTACGTCAACGACCGTGGCGCCCAGATGGACCTCTTCGGCGCCTCGCTGATGGCCGCGGCCCAGGGCCGGCCCGTCCCGGAGAACGGCTACCACGGCGACTACGTCGCCGAGCTGGCAAAGGCCATCGTCGCCGAGGTCCCGGGCATCACCGAGCTGCCCGACGGGGAGCAGCTGGAGGCCTTCCGGGAGGAGGGCTACCGGCGCCAGCTCGACCAGCAGCGCCAGGTGCTCGACGACTTCCGCACCCATTTCGACGTGTGGTCCTCCGAGCGCGAGCTGCACCGGTCCGGTGCGGTGGAGCGCGGGCTGGCCAAGCTGCGCGAGCAGGGGCACGTCTTCGAACAGGGTGGAGCGGTCTGGCTGCGCACCACCGACTTCGGCGACGACAAGGACAGGGTGCTGGTCCGCAGCAACGGCGAGACCACCTACTTCGCCAGCGACACGGCCTACTACGTCGACAAGCGCGCACGGGGCTACGACCGGTGCATCTACATGCTGGGCGCCGACCACCACGGCTACGTCGGCCGGCTGCGGGCCATCGCCGCCTGCGCCGGCGACGATCCCGCCGAGACCGTCGACGTGATGATCGGCCAGCTGGTCAAGATCCTCGAAGGGGGCGAGGAGCTGCGGCTGTCCAAGCGCGCGGGCACCATAGTGACCCTCGAGGACTTCGTCGGCATGGCCGGGGTCGACGCGGTGCGCTACTCGCTGTGCCGCTATCCGACCGACTCGCCGCTGACCCTCGACATCGACGTCATCACCCGGCAGACCAACGAGAACCCCGTCTTCTACGTGCAGTACGGCCACGCGCGGGTGTCCGGTGTGCTCCGCAACGCCCGCGAGCTCGGCGTCGACCGGGGTGACGCGTTCCGGCCCGACCTGCTCGACCACGAGCGCGAGGGCGACCTGCTGCGTGCCCTCGGGGAGTTCCCCCGCGTCGTCGCCACGGCCGCAGAGCTGTGCGAGCCGCACCGGGTGGCCCGCTACCTCGAGGAGCTGGCCGGCACGTTCCACCGTTTCTACGACGCGTGCCGGGTGCTGCCCCGGGGCGACGAGCAGGTCACCGACCTGCACCGAGGCCGGCTCTGGCTGGTGGAGGCCACGCGGGTGGTGCTGGCCAACGGGCTCGGCCTGCTCGGGGTCGACGCGCCCGAGCGGATGTGAGCGGCACCTCGCCGACCCGGAGGCGCGCATGGACCTGAACAGCGACCTCGGCGAGGGATTCGGCCGGTGGGTGCTCGGCGACGACGACGGGTTGCTCCAGGTCGTCACCAGCGCCAACGTGGCCTGCGGCTTTCACGCCGGCGACCCCTCGACGATGCGGCGGGTAACGCGCGGCTGCGTCGAGCGGGGGGTGGTGATCGGCGCACAGGTGGGCTACCGCGACCTTGCCGGCTTCGGCCGGCGCTTCATCGATGTCGAGCCGGGTGAGCTCTCCGACGACGTCACCTTCCAGATCGGTGCGCTGGATGCCTTCGCGAGGGTCGCCGGGTCCCGCGTCGCCTACGTCAAGCCGCACGGTGCGCTCTACAACACGATCGTCCATCACGAGCGGCAGGCGGCGGCCGTTGTCGACGCGGTCAAGGCCTACGACCCCTCGATGCCCGTGCTCGGCCTGCCGGGGTCGCGATGGCTGGCGCTCGCCGAGAAGGCGGGGTTGCGGCCGGTGGCCGAGGCGTTCGCCGACCGCGCCTACACACCGGAGGGCACGCTCGTCCCGCGCAGTGTCGAGGGCGCGGTGCTGCACGATCCGGCGGAGGTGGCACAGCGGTGCGTGCGGCTCGCCGTCGACGCGGAGATCGTGGCGGTCGACGGCAGCGTCGTGCGCGTGGTGGCGGAGTCGCTGTGCGTGCACGGCGACACACCCGGCGCCGTGGCGATGGCGCAGGGCGTGCGCGATGCCCTCGTGTCCGCGGGTGTGACCCTCAGGCCGTTCGCCGGTGGGAGCTCCTGATGCGCGCGCATCCCGCGGGACCACGTTCCGGCGAGCTCGCCCACGAGGGCCCGCACGCCGGTCCGCCGGCCGACCTCGGGGCGCTGGACCCGGCCGTCTGGCCGCTCGGGGTCGTCCGCGGGGCGGAAGGACAGCTGACCGTCCGCGGCCACGACGTACGCGATCTCGCCCGGCAGCACGGGACCCCCGCATTCGTCCTCGACGAGGCCGACCTGCGAGCCCGCTGCCGCGACTACCGCGAGGCGTTCGGCGGGGCGGAGGTGTTCTACGCCGCCAAGGCCTTCCTCTGCCGGGCCGTCGCGCGCTGGGTCGAGGAGGAGGGCCTCGGCCTCGACGTGTGCACCGGCGGTGAGCTGGCCGTCGCACGTGCCGTCGGCTTCCCGGGCGAGCGGATGCTGCTGCACGGCAACAACAAGTCCTCGGCCGAGCTGGCCGCGGCGCTGGACGCCGGGGTCGGGCGGATCGTGCTCGACTCGTTCGACGAGATCGACCGGCTGGCGAGCCTGGTGCGCGACCGGGGCGTCACCCAGCGGGTGCTGGTGCGGGCCACGGTCGGCGTCGAGGCGCACACCCACGAGTTCATCGCCACCGCCCACGAGGACCAGAAGTTCGGGTTCTCCCTGGCCGACGGCCAGGTCCAGGAGGCGGTGCGCCGGGTGCTGGCGACGCCCGGGTTCGACCTGGTGGGGCTGCACTCGCACATCGGGTCGCAGATCTTCGACACCGCCGGCTTCGAGGTGGCCGCGCACCGAGTCGTCGGGCTGCTGGCCGGGGTCCGCGACGAGCACCGCGCCGAGCTGCCCGAGCTCAACCTGGGCGGCGGCTTCGGCATCGCCTACGTGGGAGGGGACGACCCCGTCGACGTCGCCGAGCTGGCCCGCTCGCTGCGGGCCATCGTGGGTCGCGAGTGCACGGCGTACGGCCTCGCCCTGCCCGCGCTGGCGATCGAGCCGGGCCGAGGCGTCGTCGGACCGGGCACGTTCACCCTCTACGAGGTGGGCACGGTCAAGCCGGTCACCGGCCTGCGCACCTTCGTGTCCGTCGACGGGGGCATGAGCGACAACATCCGGACCGCGCTCTACGACGCCGACTACACCGTCACGCTGGCCTCGCGGTCCTCGGCCGCGCCGCCGGTGCTGGCCCGGGTGGTCGGCAAGCACTGCGAGAGCGGTGACGTGGTGGTGAAGGACACCTGGCTGCCGGCCGACGTGCGGCCGGGCGACCTGCTGGCGGTGGCCGCGACCGGCGCCTACTGCCGGTCGATGGCCTCGACGTACAACCACCTGCCGCGTCCCCCGGTCGTCGCGGTCCGGCCGGGCGAGACCCGGGTCCTGCTACGCCGCGAGACGACCGAGGACCTGCTCGCCCTCGACCTCGACCCCACCCCCTAACCTTTCCGCGTTGATCATGCGCAAGTGGTCGGCGGGCCGCATCGCAGCAGGTCAGCCCCCCGCCGTTTCCGGGTTGATCATGCGCAAGTGGTCGCGAGCCGATCTCGTGCTGGTGCTCCCCGCAGCGCCTGACCGGTCGAACGGGAAGCACGCCGAACCGGTCCCGGTTGCACGGTCGGGTGCAACCGCGACGCCGCCGGAGGACTGGAGGGCGACATGCGCATCGGTGTGTTGGGCACGGGCATGGTGGGCGACGCGCTCGCGACCCGGCTGGTCGGGTTGGGGCACGAGGTCGTCATGGGGTCGCGCACCCCGGGAAACGAGACGGCGGCGAGCTGGGCGGCGCGGGTCGGCGTGGGTGGCGCGGCGGGGACGTTCGAGGCAGCCGCTCGACACGGCGAGATCGTCGTCAACGCGACCTCGGGGTCGCACTCGCTGGACGCCCTGCGCGCCGCGGGCCCCGGGAACCTCTCGGGCAAGGTGCTCGTCGACGTCTCGAACCCCCTTGCGGCCGGTAATCCGCTGCCGCGGCTCGACCCCGTCAACGACGACAGCCTGGGTGAGCGGATCCAGCGGGAGCACCCCGCGGCCCGTGTGGTGAAGACGCTGAACACCGTCAACTGCCAAGTGATGGTGAATCCTGCGCGCGTGCCCGGTCGGCACGACGTGTTCCTCGCGGGCGAGGACGCGGCCGCGAAGGAGGTCGTCCGCGACCTGCTGCGCGCATTCGGATGGCCGGATGACTCGATCCGCGACGTCGGCGGGATCGTGGCTGCCCGCGGGCTGGAGATGTACCTGATCTTCTGGATCGTGCAACGGCTCGCGCTCGGTTCCCCTGACTTCAACATCCGGGTCGTGCACTGAGCGTGTGCCGGCGCCCGGGCGACCACTTGCGCATGATCGACGCGGGACGGCGGGGGGCTGACCTGCGGCGGCGAGCAACCGCGACCACTTGCGCATGATCAACGCGGAGAACCCGTGTGTCCCGGAGAGGGACACACGCTGTGACAGGCTTGCCGGCATGGAAGCGCTGAAGGTGGCCATGCTCGGGTGCGGGGTGGTGGGCCGCGAGGTCGCCCGCCTGCTCACCGAGCAGGCCGACGACCTGGCCTCGCGGGTCGGGCGCCCCCTCGAGCTGGCGGGCATCGCCGTACGCCGGCCGGCCCGCGACCGCGGGGACCTCCCCGTCGATCCCGGCCTGTTCACCGACGACGCGGCCGGCCTCGTGACGCGCGGCGACATCGACGTCGTCGTCGAGGTCATCGGCGGCATCGAGCCGGCCCGCTCGCTGATCCTGTCGGCGCTGGAGTCCGGCGCCTCCGTCGTCACCGCCAACAAGGCGCTGCTCGCCGAGGACGGGCCGACGCTGTTCACCGCCGCCGACAAGCACGGGGTGGACCTCTACTACGAAGCCGCCGTCGCGGGCGCGATACCCCTGCTGCGCCCGCTGCGCGAGTCACTGGCCGGCGACCGGGTGCGCCGGATCCTCGGCATCGTCAACGGCACCACCAACTTCATCCTCACCAGGATGACCGAGAACGGCTCCGGGTTCAGCGAGGCGCTCGAGGAGGCGCAGGCCCTGGGCTACGCCGAGGCCGACCCGACGGCCGACGTCGAGGCGTTCGACGCCGCCGCCAAGGCAGCGATCCTGGCCGCGCTGGCCTTCCACACCCGGGTCACCGCCTCGGACGT
>JBOGDY010000116.1:0-6752 GCA_050742955.1 Actinomycetes bacterium
CCCACCATCCGTAGCGCCCGTAGAACCGGTCCGCCCGGTCGAGGTGACGGACGTCGAGCCGGCCGCGCTGCACCCGTCGATGCAGCCACGGGCGGCCGAGCCGGGAGCCGAAGGCGTAGCCGACCGAGTCGCCGGCGACCGCCGCCACCAGGACGCCGACGAGCAGCACCCGCAGCGACACCCCTGACGCCTCGTCGGCCGCCAGCAGGCCGGCCGCGAACAGCAGCGTGTCGCCGGGCAGAAAGAAGCCGACCAGCAGGCCGGACTCGACGAAGACGAACCCGAACACGACGAGGTAGACGGTCGTCGCGGTCAGCCCGCCCAGGTCCGGGTCGAGTCCGAGGGCCAGCTGCACCCGGTGCAGCCTAGGGTTGGTCGCCGTGGGGGCACCTGACGGCGAGCACGAGCCGGAGCTGTCCGTCGGCGTCGGGCCGTGGCAGGGGCCGTGGCCGGAGGACCCTCGCCTGGATCCCGAGCTGCTCGCCGCGGGAGACCGGCGCAACGTGGTCGACCGCTACCGCTACTGGCGGCGCGAGGCGGTCGTCGCAGACCTCGACCGGCGCCGGCACGACTTCCACGTCGGCATCGAGAACTGGCAGCACGACTTCAACATCGGCTCGATCGTGCGCACCGCCAACGCCTTCCTGGCGCGGGAGGTCCACGTGGTCGGGCGGCGACGGTGGAACCGCCGCGGGGCGATGGTCACCGACCGCTACCAGCACGTCCGCCACCACCCCACGGTCGAGGACCTGGTGGCGTGGGCCGCCGCGGCGGACGTGCCGCTGGTGGGCGTCGACAACCTGCCGGGCGCGGTGCCGCTGGAGAGCGTGCAGCTGCCGCGCCGGTGCCTGCTGCTGTTCGGCCAGGAGGGGCCCGGTCTCTCGGAGGCGGCCCGGGAGGCGGCCGCGACCGTCTGCTCGATCGCGCAGTTCGGCTCCACCCGGTCCATAAACGCCGGCGCGGCGGCCGCGATCGCGATGCACACGTGGGTCCGCCAGCACGCCGTGCGGTGAGCCCGGGTGGGGGTGGCAGCATGACGGCCGTGGACACGGCCGCGGCACTCCAGGCGTACGACGAGCAGATCCGTCGCTCGACCGAGGCACCCGTCGAGGGCGCGACCGTCGAGTGGTCCGGCCCGGTGCTGCGCCTTCTCGGACCGCCCGACCTCGCGACCGCATGGGCCAACGCCATCGTGGCCTCCGAGCTCGACGAGTCGACCGCCGACGCCGCCATCGCCGAGCAGGTCGGGTTCTTCGGCGAGCTGGGGAGAGCGTTCGAGTGGAAGTGGCACGGCTACGACCAGCCGGCCGACCTGCGTGACCGGCTGAGTGCCGCAGGCTTCGTGCCCGACGAGCAGGAGACGCTGGTCGTGGGCGAGGTGGCCGAGGTGGCTGCCGCGTGCGCAGGGGCGAGCGTCCTCGACGAGGTGACGCTGCGCCACCTGCGACCGGAGGACGCAGACGCCGAGTTCGCGGCCATCGCGGGCCAGAAGGGGCGCGTGTGGGGCGAGGACTTCACCGACCTGATGTCCGTGGTCCGTGCGGAGTGGGAGTCCGACCCGGACCGGCTGCTGATCCACGTCGCCGAGGCGCGCGGCGAGGTGGTGTGCTCGGCCTGGGTGCGGCTGCACCCGGGCACGGACTTCGCCAGCCTGTGGGGTGGCGGCACGTTGCCGGAGTGGCGCCGCAAGGGCATCTACCGTGCGCTCGTCGGCCGGCGCACCAGGGAGGCTCAGGAGCGGGGCTACCGCTACCTGCAGGTCGACGCCTCCGACGACAGCCGGCCGATCCTCCAGCGGCTCGGCCTGCACGCGCTGACCGAGACCACGCCGTACAACTGGAGCCCGTGAGCCGCCTCTAGGCTGCCGGGATGGTCGACCGTCTCGTGGTCATCGGCGGGGACGCCGCCGGCATGACCGCCGCATCGCAGGCCAGGCGTCGCTTGGGTGACACGGTCGAGGTCGTGGCCCTCGAGCGCGGCCACCACGCGTCGTACTCCGCCTGCGGCATCCCCTACCGGGTGGCGGGCGACGTCGGGTCCGACGACGACCTCATCGCGCGCACCCCGGAGGAGCACCGCAGGAACGGCATCGACCTGCGGTTGCGTCACGAGGTCGAGGACATCGACCTGCACCGCCGCGACGTCACCGTGCGCCGCGTCGACGAGGGCGGCACCTACCGGCTGCCCTTCGACCGGCTGGTGGTCGCGACGGGAGCCGTCCCGGTCCGACCCGGCATCGACGGGGTCGACGCGGAGGGCGTCTACGGCGTGCAGACCCTCGACGACGGCGAGGCCGTGGTCGGGGTCCTCGAGCGCGGTACGCCGAGGCGTGCCGTCGTCGTCGGCGCCGGCTACATCGGCGTGGAGATGGCCGAGGCGATGCTGCGGCACGGCCTCGACGTGACCGTCGTGGACCAGGCGCCGGAGCCGATGACCACGCTCGACCCGGACATGGGTCGGCTCGTGCACGACGCGATGGAGGGCATGGGCATCGACGTGCGGGTGGCCACTCCGGTGGAGCGGTTCGAGGTCGCGGACGGACGGGTCTGCGGGATCGTCGCCGGTGGGGAGACGCTGCCGGCCGACATCGTCGTACTCGGCCTCGGTGTGCGGCCGAACACCGCGCTGCCCGCCGACGCCGGCCTGCCGCTCGGCGAGACGGGCGGCGTCCGGGTGGACATGCGGATGGAGGTGCCCGGGGTCGACGGCGTGTGGGCCGGTGGTGACTGCGTCGAGACGTTCCACCTCGTGTCGCAGACCTGGGGCCACGTCCCGCTGGGCACGCACGCGAACAAGCACGGGCAGGTGATCGGCACCAACATCGGTGGGGGCGACGCCACCTTCCCCGGGGTCCTCGGCACCGCGATGACCAAGGTCTGCGGGCTCGAGATCGCGCGGACCGGCCTGGGGCGGACGGAGGCGCTCGAGGCCGGCTTCGAGGTCGAGGCGGTGACCATCGAGTCGACGACGCGGGCCGGCTACTTCCCGGGCGCCCGGTCGATGACGGTGAAGATGCTGGCCGAGCGCGGCACCGGCCGGCTGCTCGGCGCGCAGATCGTCGGGGGCGAGGGGTCGGCCAAGCGCATCGACGTGTGCGCGGTGGCGTTGTGGAACCGGATGACGGTGGCGGAGATGACCGCCCTGGACCTCGGCTACGCCCCGCCGTTCTCCCCGGTCTGGGACCCGGTGCTGGTGGCCGCGCGCAAGGCGGTCGTGGCGGTCGCCGCCGGCTGACTCACACGTCGTTTCCCACCCGCCGGCCGTCGGAGGCCGCTGGCTTGTACCGGATCGGCGTTCTCGGTGCCCCCCGAAGTCGCCGATCCGGTACGAACCTGCTGTCGGGGGCGGCGAGGCGTGGGTGGCCGCGCGCAAGGCGGTCGTGGCGGTCGCCGGCTGACGCGGGGGATTTGTCGGTTTTCGGACGGGTCGCCGCGGGGTTTCGGGGTAGGCCCCCGGGAGGGCACGGCGCTCGGGCGGTCCGGTGCGCCCCGGAGCTGCCTCGGCGACGCCCGCAACGGGAGGTGCTGCGTGACCACGCGCGAGAGCAACGCGCCCGAGGCCGAGGAGCTTGACGACCCGGCCCGCGAGCGCGACGCCGGCGCGCTGGCCGCGGAGCTCGACGAGGAACTGCCGGCGCGCGACCTGTCCGGTGCGGTGCTGGCGTTCGTCACCGGCGCCGCCTTCGCGATCTCACTGTTCGTGGTCAACCAGGTCTTCCGGCCGCTGACGCAGGGCAACCAGTACTACCTGATCCTCTTCCTGGCCGGCGTGCTGCCGATCACCTACCTCAGCTACCGGGGGGGCCGGCGTGGGTCCGCCAAGGGTCGGGACGGCGACCGCGACAACCCCGGTGTCCTGGACTGGGTACTGGCGGCGGTGTCGCTGGTCGTCTGCCTCTACCCGGTGCTTCCGGTCACGATCGGCGAGGGCGGCGGGGGCTTCAACGCCTTCCTCGACCGGCAGGGGACGCTGGCGCCGATCGACATCGTCATGGGCGGTGTCCTGCTGGTGCTGATCCTCGAGGCCACCCGGCGGACGACCGGTCTGGTGCTCCCGGCGGTCTGCCTGGGCTTCCTGGCCTACTCCTACTACGGCGGCTTCCTTCCGACCACGTGGGACATCGCCCACGCGGGCCTGGACTTCTCCCAGATCATCAACGCCCTCTACAACGACCAGAGCGGGTTCTTCGGCGTCCCGCTGGACGTGGCCGCGACCTACATCGTGCTGTTCACGATCTACGGGGCCGTCCTCGACATGGCCGGGGCCGGCCGGTTCTTCATCGACCTGTCGTTCTCCACGTTCCGCAAGTCACGCAGCGCGCCCGGGCGCACGGTGGCCATGTCGGGCTTCCTGTTGGGCACCGTGTCCGGGTCGGGCACCGCGACGGCGGTCAGCCTGGGGTCGGTGACCTGGCCGATCCTGCGCAAGGCCGGCTACCCCCGCGAGAACGCGGCCGGCATGCTCGCCGCCTCCGGGGTCGGCGCGATCCTGTCGCCGCCGACCCTGGGCGCGGCCGCGTTCATCATCGCGGAGTACCTGCAGACGTCGTATCTCGACGTGCTGATCTGGGCGATCGTGCCGACGCTCCTCTACTACCTGGGCATCCTGCTGGCGGTCGAGATCGACGCGCGCCGCTTCGGGGCCCGGGCGGTCGACCTACCGCACCACAACCCGCTGCGGCTGCTGCTGCGCTACGGCTACCACTTCCTCTCGCTCGCCGTGATCGTCGTGTTCCTGGCCCTCGACATCCCGCCGTTCCGCGCGGTGGTCTACGCGGTCCTGGTCGCTGTCGCCTTCGCCTTCGTCGAGACCCTTGTCTCCGGCCGCCGAGACGACGACGGCCACACCATCCCGCTGCCGACCGTGCTCGGTGACTTCGTGCGGCGGCTCTACCTGGCGCTGGCCCAGGGGGTGCGGGGCGTGCTGCCCGTCGCCGCGGTCTGCGCCGCCGCCGGCATCATCACCTCGACGATCACCAAGACCGGGCTCGGCCAGGAGCTCGCGTCGGCGCTGGTGTCCGTCGCCAACGCGGTCACCGACAACCCGACCGGGGTTCTGATCCTGACCGCCGTGCTCGCGGCCGTCGCGGTCACGGTGCTCGGCCTCGCGGTCCCCGTCACCGCGTCGTTCATCATCTCCTGGGTGGTCATCGGCCCGGCCCTCTTCGCGGTCGGCGTCGACCGGCCCGAGGCCGCGATGTTCATCTTCTACTACGCAGTCCTCTCCGAGGCGAGCCCGCCCACGGCCCTGGCCGCGGTGGCCGCCGCGGCGATCACCGGCGGCGACGTCATCAAGTCGATGTGGCAGACCTGCAAGTACGCCCTCCCCGCCTTCCTCGTGCCGCTGGCGTTCGTGCTCACCACCAACGGGTCCGGGCTGCTGTCCCTGGGCTCGTTCACCCTCACGGTCTGGACCTCGGTCGTCGCCGCCGTCGCCGTCGCCGCGCTGGCGGTGGTCACCGGCGGCTGGATGCTCGGGCCGGCCGCCCGACCCGAGCGGCTGCTCTGCGTGCCGGCTGCCCTGCTGCTGCTCTACCTGGAGCCGCTGTCGGTCGCGGTCGGGCTCGGGTTCCTCGCCGCGGCAGTCGCGGTTCACGTCGTACGCCGTGGTCGAACCCGCACGCATGCCGAGGCCTCGACGTGAGAGCACAGCAACCCACCGGAAGGAACTGGACATGAGACTGCGACGCGAACGCTCACGACTCGTCGTGGGGGTGGCCGGACTTGCCCTGGGGGCGCTGACCCTGTCCGGCTGCGGGGGGAAGCAGGAGAACGCGGGCACCGAGGGTGCTGGCAGCTGCGACGCCGGCACCGGCCGGATCACCATCGCCACCGGCAACGCGACGGGCGTGTACTACCCGCTCGGCGGCGGGCTGGCGCAGGTGATCAGCAAGAACACCAAGGTGAAGGCCTCGGCGGCCGAGACCGGCGCATCGGTGCAGAACATCCAGCAGCTCGTCGCCGGTGACTACGACGTCGCGTTCAGCCTCGCCGACACCGCCGCGGACGCGGTCGGGGGCAAGGGCGACTTCGAGGGCAAGAAGGCCGACGTCAAGGCACTCGCCCGGCTCTACCTGAACTACACCCACGTCGTCGTCCGGGCCGACTCCGGCATCGAGTCGATGGAGGACATGAAGGGCAAGGTCGTCTCGACCGGCTCGCCGCAGTCCGGCACCGAGGTGATCGCCGGCCGGCTGCTCGAGTCCGCCGGGCTCGATCCTGACAACGACATCAAGCCGCAGCGCCTCGACCTGACCAAGACCGTCGACGGCATGAAGGACGGCCGCATCGACGCGCTGGTCTGGTCCGGCGGCCTGCCGACCCCCGCCATCACCGACGTGTTCCAGTCGTTGGGCGACAAGGTGAAGTTCATCGACATCAGCCCGCTGCTGGGCGACATGCAGCAGGTCAACGAGGTCTACGCGGACGGCACGATCCCCGCCGACACCTACAAGACCCCCGAGGATGTGCCCACGATCGTGGTGCCGAACCTGCTGCTGGTGAACTCGGACATGCCCGAGAACCGGGCGTGCGCCCTGACCAAGGTCATGTTCGACCACAAGGCCGACCTGGAGAAAGTCCACCCGGCGGCCACCGACATCACGCTGACCGACGGCCCGACGACCGAGCCGGTGCAGCTGCACCCGGGTGCCCAGCAGGCCTACGACAAGCTGGGCGGCTGACTCGTCGTACCGCCCTCTGTAAGGATGGACGGCGCCGACCATCGGGTGCGGCGCCGACCATCGCGTGCCC
>JBOGDY010000117.1:0-6734 GCA_050742955.1 Actinomycetes bacterium
GGCCAACACCCCGGACGGCCTCTATCTGGGCGCCTACGGCCCGGACGACGCCAACCCGGACATCGGAGACTCGGCGATCACCGAGACGACGGGCATCGGCGGCTTCGCGATGGCGGCCGCACCGGCGATCGTACGTTTCGTCGGCGGGGCGGTGGCGGACGCGATCGAGGCGACGCAGCTGATGTACGAGATCACGCTGGCGGAGCACCCGGCCTTCCAGATCCCCGTGCTGGACTTCCGGGGGACTCCGACCGGCATCGACGTCACCAAGGTCGTCCGCACCGGCGTGCTGCCGCACATCAACACCGGCATGGCCGGCCGGGTCGCCGGCACCGGGCAGGTGGGGGCGGGGATCGTGAACCCGCCCGAGGAGATCTTCCCGGCGGCGCTGCAGGCGCTGGCCGAACGGGCGCCGCAGGTCTGACCGCGTGCTTCCCGATCAGCGATAGCCGGTTACGTCCGCGGGCTTCCCGGCGTCCTGAACCTCGGGGAGGTACCTCCAGGCATCAGGCCGGCTGCCATCGAGATCGGTGAAGCCGTAGACCTTCGCCAGCTGCCCGCTGGACAGCGACGTGCCGTTCCAGCGCGACACGTCGGGATCACCCGCGAGTGCCGCCACGGCCCGACCGACGAAGGCGGGACTCTCGGAGATGGCGAAGTGGGGGATGCGCTCCGTCGCGTCCTGCCAGTTCGGCTCGGAGACACCGAAGGCCTCGAGCATGGCCTCTGATCGCAGCCACCCCGGAGTGAGCGACACCGCCGTCGCGCCGTAGGGCTGCAGCTCGTGTGCCAGCGCGAACGCCATCCGGTTCACGGCCGCCTTGGCCAGGTCGTAGAAGAAGGAGACCCGGTAGTTGGTCGCGTTGTACTCGTCCGTCCCGTCGGTCACCTCGACGACAAGGCCGCCAGGTGCCTTGATGAGCAGCGGGATGGCGAAGTGGCTGGTGATGGCGTGAGTGTCCACGGCCAGACGCAGGGTGCGCAGCCCCACGTCCAACGACGACTCCCAGACCGACTTGTCCCACTCCATCGTGGTGGCACCCCAGATGTCGTTCACCAGAACGTGCAGGCCACCCTGTTCGCGTTCGATGCGGGCAACCAGAGCGCGTACCTCGTCGGGCTCGAGATGGTCCACCCGCACCGCGATCCCGCGGCCGCCGGCCTCGTCCACGAGAGCCGCGGTCTCTTCGATCGTCTCCGGCCGGTTCATCTCCGATCGCGTCGACCCGCTGGTTCGCCCGGTGGCGTAGACGGTCGCTCCGGCCGCGCCCAGCTGCACGGCTATCCCGCGGCCCGCTCCGCGAGTCGCTCCGGCAACCAGGGCCACCTTGCCTGCCAGCGAGGAGTCCATGCCGCCGAACCTAGTTGATCCCCCGTCGGACGCGAGCAGCCCTCAGGTCGCCACGTAGACGGTGTTCGCTGACTCCTCGCCGGTGAACGGGTTGGGGAACCTGACCACATGTGCCTCGACTCTGGCGAAGACCGCTGCCAGGACGGCTCGGAAGTCTTCGTCCGGCGGATCGTCCGACCAGAGCGCGAACATCCCGCCCGGATGCAGGTGGCGTGTGAGTCCACGTAGGCCCGCCGGCTCATAGAACGCGGCATGGCTCGGGTGCAGGAGATGTCGCGGCGTGTGGTCGATGTCCACCAGCACGGCGTGGAACAGCCGTCCCGGGGTCTTCGGGTCGAGCCCGGTCGCGGCGTCCGCCAGCCCGAAGAAGTCGCCGTGCACCAGTCGGACACGTCGGTCCGACGCCAGGCCGGCCGTGTCCGGCAGCAGGTCGCGCTCGTGCCAGTCGATCACCTCGCCGAGCGCCTCCACCACCACCAGCGAGCGGACGCGAGGGTCGTCCAGCACCGCGCGAGCGGTGTAGCCCAGCCCGAGCCCCCCGACGACCACGTCGAGGTCGCGGTCCGCGAGCTCCGCGAGGCCGAGACGCGCGAGCTCCACCTCGGCCTTGGTGAAGAGGCTGGACATGAGGAACTCGTCGCCGAGCTTTACCTCGTACACGTCAACCTGGAGCATCGGCTCCAGTCGTCGCCGCAGACTGATTGGCCCCCGGGTGGTCTCGCGCCAGGCAAGCTCCTCGAAGTGCGCCGGCAAGCCCCTCGTCCCTCCGCTCCGGCGGCGCCGTGCGGATCAGGCCTGCGGCTGGCCGATGTTGACCATCCAGGCGATGCCGAACGGGTCGACGCACATGCCGAACTCGTCGCCCCACATCTGCTTCTCGAGGGGGATCGACACGGCGCCGCCGGAGGACAGCTTGTCCCAGTAGCCGTGAAGCTCGTCGGCGTCGTCCCCGCTCAGGCTCACCGCGATGTTGGTCCCCGGGTTGTGCTCGCTGCCAGGAGGGGTGTCGGCGCCCATGATGGTGAAGCCGTTGTCGGTCTCGAGCATGCCGTGCATGATCTTGTCGGCGCCCGGCGCGTCCTGCGCGCCGTACTCACCGAAGGTGTTCAGCGTCAGGGTGCCGCCGAAGACGCCCTTGTAGAACTCCATGGCCTGCCGCGCGTCGTCCTTGAAGCTGATGTACGGGTTGAGACGAGATGCCACTGGATGCTCCTTGGTCGGGTGACGGTCGGTTCCTGCAGACTAGCGGCGCGGAACCCCGACGAAAGGGCCAGCACGGAGCCCGGTTCCGGGCGTGGAAAAGCAGGTGCCGTCGCAGGGCCGGATTGACGATGATCTGCGGGTGAACGAGGACACCATCGGTGACCCCCGGGACCGAGCGGCGGCGCCCGCCGCCCCGTCGATCGACGCGGCGCTGGTGAGTCGCCTGGTCGCGGGACAGTTTCCTCAGTGGGCGGACCTGCCCGTCAGACCTGTCGAGCACGACGGGTGGGACAACCGCACCTTTCGTCTGGGCGAGAGCATGACGGTGCGGCTGCCCAGCCACGAGAGATACACCCAGCAGGTCGACAAGGAACACCGATGGCTGCCGGTCCTCGCGCCGCACCTGCCGCTGCCGATACCCGTCCCCCTGGCGAATGGGGATCCTGCCGAGGGCTACCCCTTCGGCTGGTCCATCTACCGGTGGCTCGACGGGGAGATCGCCGGCGTCGCGCGCATCGACGACCTGACCGGGTTCGCGACGACCCTCGCCGGCTTCCTCAACGTGCTGGCGCGGGTCGACCCCACCCACGGACCGGCGGCCGGAGCGCACAACTTCTTCCGCGGCGGGTCGTTGGAGACCTACGACGGCGAGACCCGTCGGGCGATCGACGCCTTGACGGGCCACATCGCCGCCGACAGGGCAGCGGCCGTGTGGGACACGGCCCTGGCTGCTACCTGGCACGGCCCGTCCGTGTGGTTCCACGGCGACGTCGCCTCCGGGAACCTCCTGGTCAGGGACGGCCGGCTGGCTGCAGTGATCGACTTCGGGACGTCGGGCGTCGGCGACCCGGCCTGCGACCTCACCATCGCCTGGACGTTCCTGTCGGGCGAGAGCCGTGAGGCGTTCCGTGCGCGTCGTTCCGTCGACTCGGCGACTTGGGCGCGGGGACGCGGCTGGGCGCTGTGGAAGGCCCTGATCACGCTCGTCCAGCACCTCGACGCCGACCCCGTCGAGGCAGCGACATCGCGACGCGTCCTGGAGCAGGTCCTCGACGACCACGAACGGTCAACCTGACCCGACGGAGCCGCTACCCGGTGTCGGTCGCGGTCAGCGTGAACGGGACACCGGCCCCGAGCCACAGCTGGGTGACGACGTACTTGGTGCCACTGGGCAGCGTGCCTGACTCGTCCGCCGCCGACGATGCGGCGTCGCCCGTCCGAGCACAGTCGGCGTCGTAGAAGTACAGGTCGATGTCGTACGGCGCGGCCGAGTCACCCTTCACCGACACCTTGTGCACCCCGTCGCCGAAGCTGTCCGGCAGGGTGGTCACCCAACCGTCGGCGCCCTGCGACGCAGGCGGCGCGATGCAGGTCGACTCGAAGTCGGCCATGGTGACGCCGCTGGCACTGTCCGAGCCGGGGTTGCCGGCCGCGATCGTGCCCTCGTCGGTCACCGGCTCGTCCGGCGGCGACGGCGGCAGCGGCTCGACCCCGGCAGCGCTGCCGGAGAACACCTGCAGCTCGGCAGCCTGCACGTTGGCCTTCGTCTCACCCTGCGGGGCGTCGGTCCAGAACCGCACGAACTTGGCCGGGACCGGGGTCGCCAGCGTGAACGTCTTGTAGTGGAGGTCCGGGACGACCGGACGCGGTGCCTGGAAGGAGAACGCGTCCTTACCGACCGGCTGAGTCCGCCAGTTCACACCGTCGGTCGAGGTCTGCAGCGTGAAGCTCTTCAGACCCTCGAAGCGCGAGGTGGTGAAGGCGCTGACCTGCACCGCCGAGATCTTCGCCTCCTTGGCGAGCTGGATCACGGCGTTGCCCTGACCCTTGGTCGCCTTCCAGCTGCTCGCCTCGGTGTCGTCGATCAGCGCGTCGGCGTTCGGGTTCGTCGAGGACACGATCGTTGCCCCGTTGGCCTTCGACGCCAGGTTCGGCGCCATCGGGAACGTCAGGCCCTTGGTAGAGCCGGCCTTGATCGCGACACCGTCGAAGGTCCTCGAACCGAATCCCGGCGCCTGGACCGTCACCGGGTAGGTGCCGGCCGTCACCGGGAAGGCGAACTGCCCGGTCGACGAGCTCTCGGCGATCGGGGACACCCGTGCCTCGAATGCACCGAGCATCACCCGTGCACCCTCGAGCGCCTGACCGGTCGAGGAGTTGACGACCTTGCCGACGAGCTGACCGTTCCGCGCAGGGTTCGCATGCCGGAACGAGGGGGTCGGGTCGGTGTCGTCGCCGGTGTCCGTCGCCGCGTCCACTCCCGCCCCGCGGCCGGCGAAGGCGCCGTAGACGAGGTTGAACAGGGAGTCGAAGTCGCCCCGGGCGTGATAGCGGTTGTCCAGCGCCTTCACGATGGCGTCGCGCATGTCAAGGAAGGACGGATCCACCGGCGACAGTGGCATCGCGTCGGTCACCAGCCGGGCCGCGATGTCCGAGCCCTCGGCCTCGCCGTACTTGGCGACGAGCGACTTGCGCAGGTCCCACAGCATGGTGGTCCAGATCTCGCCGTCCGCGTGGACCTCGGCGCCGATCATGTCGTAGCCGATGTCCCCGAAGCCGGTCGGGTTCTCGTCGTACGGCCAGTTGCGGATGCCCCGGTCGACGTTCCCGGTCGCGAACTCACCGACCACCGACTTGTCGTAGAGGCCCTCGCGGTAGAGGTAGTTCAGGCCGTACCAGTCGCCCCACCCTTCGCCCATCGAGCCGGACTGGTGGGTGTTGAGCGCGTTGTCCTCGGCGCTGACGTAGCGGTTGGACAGCCCGTGGGCGTACTCGTGCTCGATCACGCTCGCGTCGAAGTTGCCGTCGGAGTAGGGACCCTCGAACGCGTCGTTGATCGGCTCCCACAGGAACATGCCGCTCCACGGCGGGATGCCGTCGGGCAGGGTGAGCATGTAGGCGTTGTCACGCCCGGTGTAGGTGGGCGCGCCACCGCTGGCCGCGCCCGCGTGCACGAGACCGAGGATCGGGTCGCCGCCGTCGGTCTGGAAGTTCCCGGCCGACTCGGTGAAGCCGAAGTCGTAGAACTCGTCGTGGATCCGGTTGTGGTGGTAGAAGAGGTTCGTCGCTGCCGGGTCGAGGTCCTGGACGTACGACGGGGGCACCGCCTGACCGTTGGTCCGCTTCCAGTTCTGTGCGTAGGCGTAGTTGAACTGGCTGGTCGGGCTGACCGGGCGCGGGCCCTGGTCTGCCGGCACCAGGAAGTTGGAGTAGTTGGCGTAGGTGTTGGCGTTGTTGCCGAAGGTCGTGGGGCCGCCGACCCCTGCCAGCCCGGACGGGTCGGTGTAGCCCGCCGGGGACTCCGCGGTCGGCCCGAACGACTTGATCACCGGCTGCCCACCCGCTGGCGCACCCGGAAAGTTCTCGTAGACCGTGCCCTCGGACTCGTGGGCCACCAGGCTGCTGCGGTAGAGGATCTTGCTGCTCTGCGCGTCGACAACGGTGTCCCAGGCCTGGTCCATGGACTTGACGAACAGCACCCGGTAGGCGGGGCGGACACCGTCAGCCGCAGGGAACGCCGTCTTCTGCACGTAGGAGGCTGAGGCGAAGGCGCCCCGGTCGAATGTCTGGAAGCCTGCCTTGTCGCCGGTCGGCTTGGCGCTGAAGGCGACGCCCTTGGCGAGCGCGCCGGCCACCTTCTCGAGCGCCGCACCGGACGAGAGGTCCCAGTCGCCGGCAAGCGCCCCGTCGCGGACGGTGGCCCCGGCGTAGGAGACCACCCTGCCGTCGTCGGCAACGGTGACGGCCATGCTGCCGCCGCGGGTGGCCTGCACGCCGTCGAAGGTCTGAGCCAGGTTGACGACGTGGCTGCCGGTGCCCACCAGCTCGTGCGTGCCGGTGACGGCGAGCGCACCCACCTGGGCGGCAGACAGGCCCAGCGCCACCCGGTTGTCGTCGACGAAGCCGCGGGCCACCTCGGCGGGCTTGCCCTGGCGCGGCGCGGTCAGCGACTCGCCGTACCTCAGGATGGTCCGTGGTGTGCCGAAGCGGTCGTCCCAGGTGACCCGGGTCCCGGAACCGCTGGCCCTCAACAGGGCCGAGACCGCCTCGAGCTGTTCCTTGGTGGGCTTGACGGAGCCGTCGGCGGCGCGCCGGACGTCATAGGTGGCGGCAGCTCGAGGCCCGTCGAGCCCGCGCAGGTCCGCCTCGTCCATGCTGGCCTGGGCGACGGCCGGGCAGA
>JBOGDY010000118.1:0-6702 GCA_050742955.1 Actinomycetes bacterium
GCTCTCGGTGTAGCAGGGCAGGCCGAACTCGGGCGCCGAGGTCTTGCCCAGGAGCACGGTCCCGGCCTGCCGGAGCAGTGTCACCACGTGGTCGTCGACGTCGGGGACGTGCCCGGCGTAGACCCGCGAGCCGAAGGTGGTGCGCACCCCGGCGGTGTTGTTCAGGTCCTTCACCGGCACGGGTACGCCGTGCAGCGGCGACCGGGCTCCGCCTCGGCGTACCTCCTGCTCGAGAGCCCGGGCCTGGGCCAGCGCGAGGTCCGCGGTGACGGTGGCGAACGCACCCACCTCGTCGTTGAGCCGGTCGACGCGGGTCAGGTAGTGCTCGGTCAGCTCGACCGGCGAGACCTGGCCCCGGGCCACGGCGGCAGCCTGCTCGAGCGCCGTCAGGTCGTGCAGCTCGGCCATGCCGCAGAACGTAGCGAACCCCTCCCCCGCCCCCCGCCCCCTCTCCCAGTTCCTCTCCCAGTCCCAGAGTTGATCATGCGCAAGTGGTCGACCACTTGCGCGTGATCAACTCTGACGAGGTGAGAGGGGTGACTCTCGCTACCCCTTGTGTCGAGTTGGTCACCGGATGTGGCATTTCGCCGATAACGCTCCAACCACTGGGTCGCCGGTCTTACCGTCCAGGCACCGACCATCCCCGGAGAAGGAGTCAGAGTGCGCAGACCCTTACGCGTCGCCGCGGCCACCGCCGCGTTTGCGACCGCCACGGCAACCGTCTTCGTCACCAGTGCAGGCGCCGCCACCCCCACCGACACCTCAGCGCTGCGCGAGGCCGTCACCGTGGACGGAGTCCGAGCCCACCAGCGAGCGCTGCAAAGGATCGCCAACCAGAACGACGGAACCCGCGCGAGCGGCACCAGCGGCTACGAGGCATCCGTCGCCTACGTCTCCAGACAGCTCAAGGGCGCCGGCTACACCGTCACCGAGCAGCCGTTCGACTACTCGTTCTTCCAGGAGAACTCGCCCTCGACGCTGGTGCGGACCGCCCCGCTGCCCGCCGAGACCTACGTCTACGGCGCCGACTTCGCAACGATGGAGTTCTCCGGCAGCGGCGGCGTCACCGACGCGCTGATCGTGCCGACGAACGACGTCATCGTCCCGATCGGGAGCGCGCCGGCCGGCTCGTCCAACAGCGGCTGCGAGGCCGCCGACTTCCCGGCTGCGGGCACCAACCAGGTCGCGCTCATCCAACGAGGCACCTGCGACTTCGTGGTCAAGGCCCAGAACGCCGAGGCCGCCGGCTACGCCGCGGCGATCATCTTCAACGAGGGCCAGGAGGGGCGTACCGACATCATCAACGGCACGCTCGGCACCTCCGTCGGCATCCCGGTGCTCGATGCGACCTACGCCGTCGGCGAGGAGCTGTTCCAGACCTCGGGTGCGCGGGTCTCGATCACCACCGACACCCAGGTGGTCGCCGACACCTCGAGCAACGTCATCGCCGACACCTCCGGCGGTCGGGCCGACCGCACCGTCGTCGTCGGTGCCCACCTCGACTCCGTACTCGAGGGACCGGGCATCAACGACAACGGCTCCGGGACGGCGACGATCCTGGAGATCGCCCTGCAGATGAAGAGGCTCGGCGTCGCGCCGACCAACAAGGTCCGCTTCGCGTTCTGGGGAGCCGAGGAGTCGGGGCTGATCGGGTCGGAGTACTACGTGTCGCAGCTGACCAAGAAGCAGCAGCAGTCCATCGCCGTGAACCTCAACTTCGACATGGTCGGGTCGCCGAACTTCGTCCGGTTCGTCTACGACGGTGACGGCTCCGACACCCCGACGGCCGGCCCGACCGGCAGCGCCCAGGTCGAGGACGTCTTCACGGACTACTTCGACTCGCAGGGGCTGGCGACCGAGCCGACCGCCTTCGACGGGCGCTCCGACTACGGGCCGTTCATCGCGGTCGGCATCCCGGCCGGCGGCCTGTTCACCGGCGCCGAGGGGATCAAGACGGCGGCGGAGCAGGCGGTCTACGGCGGCACGGCAGGTGTCGCCTACGACCCGTGCTACCACCAGGCCTGCGACACCTTCGCCAACAACAGCAACACCGCGCTGGACCAGATGTCCGACGCGGCCGCCCACGCGACGGCGACGTTCGCGATGACCACCTCGGCCGTCACCGGCACGAAGGGGGCCGGAACATCGGCGGGCGCGATGGAGTTCAAGGGCGGCCACCGGGTCCGGTAGCCACGCAGGAACCCCCTGCTCCCCGTTGATCATGCGCAAGTGGTCGACCACTTGCGCATGATCAACGGGAAGAGGGGGCGGGGTGGGGCGGGGTGAGGGTGGTCAGGCGGAGGCGCTGACGGCCACCTCGCCGCCGAACGCGACCAGGTAGGGCGTCCAGCGCGGGTCCGACCGGCCGGTGCCGAGGATGCGCCAGGCGGTTCCCGTCGGCTCCTGCGGCGGCCGGAGCCGCCACCCGAGCTCGGACACCGCCCGGTCGGCCTTGACGTGGTTGCAGCGCCGGCACGCGGACACGACGTTGCACCACTCATGCAGGCCGCCCCGGCTGCGGGGCACCACGTGGTCGATGCTGGTCGCCGTGCTGCCGCAGTAGACGCAGCGTCCCCCGTCACGCGCGAACACCGCACGGCGGGTCAGCGGCACCGGCCCGCGGTAGGGGATCTTCACGAAGCGGTTCAGCCGCACCACCGCCGGCGCGTGGACGGTGAGGACGGCGCTGTGCATCACCAGCTCGGAGTCCTCCACGGCGGTGGCCTTGTGCATGAGGACGAGCAGGAGCGCGCGCCGGGCCGGAACGACGCACAGCGGTTCGTACGTCGCGTTCAGCACCAGTGCATGCCCCACGTGCGCCTCCCAGCGAGAGCCCGGCGCGTGGCTCGCGCCGGGTCGGCTAGATCAAGTGTGACCTGTAGGGGCGGGGTGCCGCCAGCACCTAAGCCAATGTGTCACTAGCCCGGACGCCACGGACCACCCCTAGGGTGAGCGCCATGACGCGTCCCGAATACCCGCCGGCACCACGTCACAACCTCGTCGAGGACCTGCACGGGCGCCCGGTCAGCGACCCCTACCGGTGGCTCGAGGACCCGTCCTCGACCGAGACAACGGCCTGGTCGGAGGCGCAGGACGCGCTGTTCCAGGAGCAGGTCCGCGAGCTCGACGGCCTCGACCGGCTCCGCGGCCGGCTGGCCGAGCTGCTCGGTGCCGGTGTCGTCAGCGCCCCCTCATGGCGGGGTGACCGGCAGTTCTTCATGCGCCGCACCGCCGACCAGGAGCACGCGGTGCTGCTCACGACCGACCCCGACGGCACCGAGCGCGTGCTGGTCGACCCCATCGCGATCGACCCGGCCGGCACCACCACTCTCGACGCCTGGCAGCCGTCGAAGGAGGGTCACCTGCTGGCCTACCAGCTCTCCGCGGGCGGCACCGAGGAGTCCGAGCTGCACGTCATGGACGTCGCCACCGGCGAGGCGGTCGACGGCCCGATCGACCGGACCCGCTACTCACCTGTCGCCTGGCTGCCGGGAGCAGAGGCCTTCTACTACGTGCGGCGGCTGGCCCCGGAGCTGCTGCCCGAGGCGGAGCACCAGTACCACCGCCGGGTCTACCTGCACCGGCTCGGGCACAGCACGGACGACGACGTCCTGGTCTTCGGCGAGGGCCAGGACAAGACCAACTACTACGGCGTGACCGTCTCGATGGACGGTCGGTGGCTGTCCATCGGCGCCTCGGCCGGCACCGCTCCGCGCAACGACCTGTGGATGGCCGACCTGGCCTCCTCACCCATCGAGGCGCCCGCACTGCGGGTCGTGCAGGAGGGCGTCGACGCCAGCACGGCGCTGCACGTCGGCCGGGACGGCCGGGTCTACCTGTTCACGGACCGCGACGCACCCCGTGGCCGGTTGGTCGTCACGGACCCGGACGACCCGGCCGAGGGCACCTGGACGGACCTGGTGCCCGAGGACGACGAGGCCGTCCTCGAGGGCTACGCGATCCTCGACGGCCCCGAGCTTGCCGACGGCGACGGTGCGGTCCTGCTCTGCGTGTGGACTCGCCACGCCATGGGCGAGGTCAGCGTGCACCGGCTGGACACCGGGGAGCGGACCGGGTCGGTGCCGCTACCCGGACTCGGCTCCGTCGCGGGCCTTTCCGAGCGCCCCGAGGGCGGGCACGAGGCATGGCTCGGCTACACCGACCACGTGACCCCGTCGTCGGTCTACCGCTACGACGCCACGACCGGCGGGACGACGCTGTGGGCGACCGCGCCGGGGTCGGTGGACGTGCCGGAGGTCCACGCTCGGCAGGTCGAGTACACCTCCAAGGACGGCACGACGGTGCGGATGGTCGTGGTCGCGCCGACCAAGGAGCCCGACCGGGCGCGACCGGCGATCCTCTACGGCTACGGCGGCTTCGGGGTGCCGCTGACACCGGGCTACTCCGCCGGTCTGCTCGCGTGGGTGGAAGCCGGAGGTGTCTACGCGATCGCCAACCTGCGCGGCGGCACCGAGGAGGGCGAGGAGTGGCACCGGGCCGGCATGCGGGACCGCAAGCAGAACGTGTTCGACGACTTCCACGCCGCGGCCGAGCGGCTGGTCGCCGACGGCTGGACCGTGCCGGCACAGCTGTCGATCTCGGGCGGCTCCAACGGTGGGCTCCTCGTCGGGGCGGCCCTGACCCAGCGTCCGGAGCTCTTCTCCGCGGTCGTCTGCTCGGCGCCGCTGCTGGACATGGTGCGCTACGAGCAGTTCGGGCTGGGTGCCACCTGGAACGACGAGTACGGCACGGCGGCCGATCCCGACGAGCTGGCCTGGCTGCTCAGCTACTCGCCGTACCACCATGTCCGCGAGGGGGTCGACTATCCCGCGACCCTGTTCACGGTCTTCGACGGCGACACCCGGGTCGACACCATGCATGCCCGCAAGATGTGCGCGGCGCTGCAGCACGCGACCACGGGCAACCGGCCGATCCTGCTGCGCAACGAGCGTGACGTCGGACACGGTGCCCGGGCCCTGAGCCGGTCGATCGCGCTCAGCGCCGACACGTTGGCGTTCGCCGCCCGGTGGACCGGGCTCGGCCTCGGTTGATCTCCCGATAGCCTCGACGAGGACGGGGAGAACACAGCCGTACGCCGAGGAGGAACCGCCCGTGCCGTTCGCGGCCACCAGCCCTGCCCCGACCCCGAGCCCGACGCCGAGCATCTCGAGCTGTCTGGACAACCCGCAGAACGAGCAGCTCTGCGACCGGGTCTACGACGTCACCGGCTGGCGGTGGCTGGCGGAGTCGGCCGACTGGCTGGTTGCCAAGCCGGCGGCGATGCTGACCGTCCTGGTCCTGGCCGTCGTGATCCGATTCCTGGTCCACCGGATCATCAAGCGGCTGGCTCAGCGCGCTGCTGAGGGGACGGTCCCGGGCGTGCTGGCCAAGGGCCGCGGGGGGAAGCTGATCGACTCGAGCCCGCTGCTGTCCGAGCGGCGCAAGCAGCGCGCGGAGACGATGTCGTCGGTGCTGCGCAGCGTCTCGACCGGCATCATCTTCAGCGTCGCCCTGCTGATGATGCTGGACGTGGTCGGGCTGCCGATCGGGCCGCTGCTGGCCAGCGCCGGCATCGTCGGTGTGGCCGTGGGTTTTGGTGCGCAGACGCTGGTCAAGGACTTCCTGTCCGGCATCTTCATGATCCTCGAGGACCAGTACGGCGTCGGGGACCTGATCGACACCGGCATGGGCACCGTCGGCACCGTCGAGGCGGTCGGGCTGCGGGTCACCCGGCTGCGGGACGGCACGGGCGTGGTTTGGTACGTCCGCAACGGTGAGGTGCTGCAGATCGGCAACCACAGCCAGGGCTGGTCGACGGCGATCGTGGACATGCCGGTCGCCTACACCGAGGACATCCCCCGGGTACAGGCCATCATCTCCGAGACGGCCATCGCCATGGCGGGCGACGAGGACTGGTCGGAGAAGATCATCGAGGACCCGGTCGTCGCGGGGGTGGAGTCGGTGACCGGCGCGTCGGTGATGATCCGGGTCATCGTGAAGACCAGGCCCAACGAGCACTGGGGTGTGCAGCGCGAGCTGCGCGAGCGCATCAAGGCCGCGTTCGACCGGGAGGGCGTGCAGATGCCGCTCCCGGTGTTCCCGCCGGTGCCCGGCGGCACCGGCAGCGCCTGACGGGTCGGTCACTCAGTCGCGCTGGCGGAGCAGCGACGCATCCGACGTCTCGCAGCCCCGCCGTCAGGCCGGCTGGCCGGAGGTCGGCGGCTCAGGCGAGGGTCGCGTCCAGGGTGATGGTGGTGCCGGTGAGAGCCTGGCTGACCGGGCAGCCCACCCTGGCGCCCTCGGCGAAGGTCGCGAACTCGTCGGCGTCGATGCCCGGTACCGCCGCGCGCGTCGTCAGGTGGATGCCCGTGATGCCGGTGCCGGGCTGGAAGGTCACGTCGGCCTTGGTGTCCACGGTGTCCGGGGTGTGGCCGGCCTTGGACAGCTCGTTGGACAGCGACATGGAGAAACAGGTGGAGTGTGCAGCGGCGATGAGCTCCTCGGGGCTGGTCACGCCGTTCGGCTCCTCTGCCCGGGCCGCCCAGCTCACGTCGTAGGTCCCGATGCCGGACGAGTCGAGCGATACCTGGCCCTTCCCTTCCTTCAGGGAGCCTTCCCAGTGGGCGTTGGCGGTGCGCGTCGTGGCCATGCTGCGTTCCTCTCGGGTCGGGAGCGTCTGTCACGATTGACCCTATGCAACAG
>JBOGDY010000119.1:0-6666 GCA_050742955.1 Actinomycetes bacterium
AGGTGGTCCTCGGGGCCTACGGCTTCCGCTGGCTTCGGGTGGCGCGTGAGGGTGACAAGCGGCTGCGCTGAGCCGGTTCAGGGGCCACCCGCACCCGGCGCAGGAGCTGGGCGTTGGCGGCGACCACGATGGTCGACGCGCTCATCAGCACGGCACCGACGGCGGGGGACAGGCTGATGCCCAGTGACGGCTGCAGCACCCCGGCGGCGAGCGGGATGGCGACCACGTTGTAGCCGGCCGCCCACGCCAGGTTCTGCGTCATCTTCCGGTAGGACGCCTTCGACAGCCGGATGACGCCGGTGACACCCCGCGGGTCCGACGAGGCGAGCACCACGCCGGCCGACTCGATGGCCACGTCGGTGCCCGCCCCGATCGCGATGCCCACGTCGGCGCGGGCCAGGGCCGGGGCGTCGTTGACACCGTCGCCGACCATCGCCACGACGAGCCCACGGTCCTGCAGCCCGGCGACGGCACGGTCCTTGTCGGCGGGCAGCACCTCGGCGAAGACCTCGTCGACCCCGGGTCGGAAGCCCAGCTCCGCGGCGACCGTGTCGGCGACCGGCCGCGCGTCGCCGGTGATCATCACGATCTTCCGGACGCCCTGCTCCCGCAGCGCCTCGACGGCGGCGCGGGCCTCGGGCCGGACCTCGTCACCGAGGGCGATGGCACCCAGCACCTCGACCGCGCCGGGGCCGGTCCGCAGCAGGTGCAGCACCGTCGCGCCACGGGCCGACCATGCGGCGGTCTCGTCCCCGAGCGAGGCCGGCACGTCGGCGGCCAGCTCGCGCAACAGGGCGGGCCCGCCCACGGCGTACGTCCGTCCCTCGACCTCGGCCTGCACCCCACGGCCGGTGAGCGACCGGAAGCCCGAGGCGGTGGCCCGGAGGCCACGCGCGGCCGCGGTCGCAGCCACAGCCCGCGCGAGCGGGTGCTCGCTGTCGGACTCGACGGCGGCGGCCAGGCGCAGGACCTCGTCGTCCTGGTGTCCCGGTGCCGCAGCGACCCCGGTGACCGCGGGCGCGCCCCTGGTGAGCGTGCCGGTCTTGTCGAACAGCACCGCGTCCACCCGGCGCATCCGCTCCAGCGCCAGGCGGTCCTTGACGAGGATGCCGGCCCTGGCGGCGGTCGCGGTCGACAGCGAGATCACCAGCGGGATGGCCAGCCCGAGCGCGTGCGGGCAGGCGATCACCAGGACGGTGACGGTGCGCACCACGGCTTCGTCGGGGTTCCCGGCGGTCGCCCACACGCCGAACGTCACCGCGCCGGCGACGGTGGCGACGTAGAAGAGCAGGGCAGCGAACCGGTCGGCGAGCACCTGGGCGCGGCCCTTGGACTCCTGGGCCTGCGCGACCAGCCGCTGGATGCCGGCGAGCGCCGTGTCCGCGCCTACAGCCCCGACCTGCACCCGGATCGCCGAGTCGGTCGCGACGGTGCCGGCGACGACCCGGGCACCGGCGGCCTTGGGCACGGGCCGCGACTCCCCGGTGATCATCGACTCGTCGAGCTCGGCCCGGCCGTCCACGACGACACCGTCGGCCGGGACGCGTCCGCCCGAGCGCACCAGGACGACGTCTCCCACGGCGAGGTCGCCGACCTCGACCATGGTCACGGCGCCGTCCGGCCCGACCCGCTCGGCGTCGTCGGGCAGCAGCTCGGCGAGTGCCGACAGGGCGCCGCTCGCCTGTCCGATCGCCTTCATCTCCTGCCAGTGGCCCAGCAGCATGATCGTCACCAGGGCGGCGAGCTCCCACCAGAACTCGAGGTCGAAGGCGCCGAGGCTGGTGGCCAGCGACGCGACGTAGGCGACCGTGATCGCCATCGAGATCAGCAGCATCATGCCGGGTGCCCGGTCGCGAACCTCGGACCGGCCGCCGGCCAGGAACGGCTGGCCGCCGTAGAGGAAGATCGCGGTGCCGAGCACCGGCCCCACCCACGCCACACCCGGGAAGTCCAGGGAGTAGCCGAACCACTCCATGACCATCTCGCTGGTGACCACCACCGGGACGGTCAGGGCGAGGCTGAGCCAGAACCGCCGCCGGAACATCTCCGGGTCGTGCCCGGCGTGCTTGTCATGACCGCGCCCCGGCGCGTCCGAGGCAGGCGGGGCCGGCGTGTGGACGGCAGCCGGGCTGCGGGCGACTCGTTCCTCGTGCGACGTCATGGCCCTCCTCTTCGAGCGGCTCATACAATACCCCCCTAGGGTAATCTGTCAAGCCTGCACGCGAACCCCTACCTCCTCGACGGGCTGGCCGACGCGGCCGTGGTGGCGCTGGGCACCCGGGTCGCCGGGCGGGTCTCGGCCTCGGCCCAGTCGGCCAGCCGGCGCACGGCGGGCGCCAACGGACGTGCGTCGCCGGTGACGATCAGCTCGACGTGCAGCCCGTCCAGCGCGGCCGCCACCAACGGGGCCGCCGCCCTGGCCCGGGTCGGGTCGGCGCCCGCGGCCACCAGCCACTCCACGATCGCGGCCCGCCAGCGGTCGGTCATCCACGTGTTGACCGAGCGGTAGCGGGTGGGGTCGTACATGGACAGGGCCGCCACCTCGAGGTAGAGCCGCATGCACGGAGCGAGGGGCGCTGAGGTCACGGCCGCCCAGAGCCGGCGGACCGCGGCGCGCGGGCTGCGGGCCGTCCGCGGCCGCCGGTCCAGCTCGTGGAACCAGCGGTCGTAGGCGCGCGACAGCACGGAGTCGACCAGCTGGTCCTTGCCGCCGAAGTGGTAGACGAGCATCCGGTCGCTGGTGCCCAGCGCCCGCGCCAGCGGGCGGAGCGTCAGCGAGCCGATGCCGTGGACGAGGGCGTAGTCGACGGCGTGCTCCAGCAGCTCGTCCCGGCGGTCGGACACCTGTGAACCCTAAGCGGAAGCCGCTATCGTGGTTCAGCATATGTAGCGATCGCTACATGTCGGTGCCCGGGGCGGGTGGCGGGAGGTCTGGTCGATGGCGTGGGGTCTGCTGGCCGTCGCGATCATCGTCGAGGTCGTCGCGACGGTCTCGCTCAAGCTCAGCGAGGGGTTCAGCCACCTCGGCTGGAGCGCGGTGGTCGTCTTCGGTTACCTCGTGTCCTTCGCCCTGCTGGGGCAGATCGTCCGCACGATCCCCCTCGCGGTGACCTACGCGGTCTGGTCCGGGGCCGGCACGGCGCTGACCGCGGCCCTGAGCCTGGTCCTGTTCGGGGAACGGATGACGGCGCTCAAGCTGGCCGGCTTCGGGCTCATCGTGGTCGGGGTGGCCATCCTCAACGTCGAGACCGCCGAATGAGCCAGCCGGGTTCCCCGCAGTGGAACTCCGGGGCGAACCGGCCTCCCGAGCGCGGCCACCGGATCTAACATGCGGCCAGACCCCCGCGACGTGAGACCGGCATGAGGTGGGCAGGGTGGCACTGACCACGCAGCGCTATGACTTCGTCATTGTCGGGGGCGGGTCCGCGGGTAGCGCCCTGGCCAACCGGCTCTCCGCCGACCCGTCCAACCGGGTTCTCGTCCTGGAGGCAGGGCGGCCCGACTACCGGTGGGACGTCTTCATCCACATGCCGGCCGCCCTGCCGTTCCCGATCGGCAGCCGCTTCTACGACTGGAAGTACCAGTCCGAGCCCGAGCCGCACATGCACGGTCGCCGGATCTACCACGCACGCGGCAAGGTGCTCGGCGGCTCGAGCAGCATCAACGGGATGATCTTCCAGCGGGGCAACCCGCTGGACTACGAGCGCTGGGCGGCTGACCCCGGGATGCAGACCTGGGACTACGCACACTGCCTGCCCTACTTCAACCGGATGGAGAACTGCCTCGCGGCAGCACCCGACGACGAGGTCCGTGGCCACACCGGCCCGCTGGTCCTCGAGCGGGGCCCGGCGACGAACCCCCTGTTCGGCGCCTTCTTCGAGGCGGTCCAGCAGGCGGGCTACCCGCTGACCGACGACGTCAACGGCGTACGGCAGGAGGGCTTCGCGCCCTTCGACCGCAACATCCGGCACGGCCGCAGGCTGTCCGCCGCGCGGGCCTACCTGCACCCGGTCATGGACCGGGCCAACCTCGAGGTGCGGACCCGCGCCCTGGTCACCCGGGTCGTCTTCGACGGCAAGCGCGCCGTCGGGGTCGAGTACCGCGCCGGGCGTGGCGGGGTGCAGCGGGCGCGGGCGGGCGAGGTCATCCTCTGCGGCGGCGCGATCAACTCACCGCAGCTGCTGCAGCTGTCCGGGGTCGGCAACGCCGGCGAGCTGCGCCGGCTCGGGGTCGAGATGGTCGAGCACCTGCCGGGGGTGGGGGAGAACCTGCAGGACCACCTCGAGGTCTACGTCCAGCACGCCTGCCGGGTGCCGGTGTCGATGCAGCCCTACCTGAAGTGGCGCTACCGGCCGTGGATCGGCGCGCAGTGGCTGTTCCTGCGCCGCGGCCCGGGGGCGACGAACCACTTCGAGGGGGGCGGGTTCGCGCGCAGCAACGACGACGTGGCCTACCCGAACCTGATGTTCCACTTCCTGCCGATCGCGGTGCGCTACGACGGGTCCGCGCCCTCGGGCGGGCACGGCTACCAGGTGCACGTCGGGCCGATGTACTCCGACGCCCGCGGCTCGGTGAAGATCAGGAGCACCGACCCGCGAGTGCACCCGGAGCTGCGGTTCAACTACCTCTCGACCGAGCAGGACCGCCGGGAGTGGGTCGAAGCCGTCCGGGTGTCGCGCCGGATCCTGTCCCAGGCCGCCATGGAGCGCTACGACGACGGCGAGATCTCGCCCGGCCCTGCGGTCCGGACCGACGAGCAGGTCCTCGACTGGGTGGCGAAGGAGGGCGAGACCGCCCTGCACCCGTCGTGCACGACGCGGATGGGCACCGACGAGATGTCGGTGGTGGATCCGCTGACGATGAGGGTCCACGGGCTCGACGGGATCAGGGTGGTCGACGCGTCGGTCATGCCCTACGTCACCAACGGCAACATCTACGCGCCGGTGATGATGGTCGCCGAGAAGGCCGCCGACCTGATCCTCGGCGCCACCCCGTTGGACCCGCTGGCGGTCGAGTTCTACCGGCACCCTGGCGGCAGGACGACCTGAGGTGGCACGTGGGACGCTCGCCAAGGCGCCGTGGTTGCGCGACCTACTCACGTCGGTGCGCTACGAGGTCATCCCGACGAGCAGCATCGAGGACAAGGTCCTCGCGGCCGTGCCCCGCGACGTCACCATGACCGTGACCGCGTCGCCGACGAAGGGCATCGAGGACACCGTGGCGCTGGCCGAGTCGCTGGCCGCGGCCGGCTACCGCGTGGTGCCGCACCTCTCGGCGCGCCTCGTCGTCGACGCCGCCCACCTCGCCGACATCAGCCAGCGGTTGCGGGCGGCAGGCATCGACGACGTCTTCGTGCCGGCCGGCGACGCCGAGGTGCCCGCCGGTCGCTACGAGGGGTCGCTGCCGTTGCTGCGCGAGCTGGCCGACCTCGGGCGGCCGTTCACTGACGTCGGGATCACCGGGTACCCCGAGAGCCACCCGTCGATCGACGACGACGTCACCGTGCAGGCGATGTGGGACAAGCGGCTCTACGCGACCTACATCGTCAGCAACCTGTGCTTCGACGCCAAGCAGATCGCGACCTGGCTGCAGCGGGTCCGGCGCCGCGGCATCGCCCTGCCCGTGCAGCTGGGCCTCGCCGGCCCGGTCGACCGGACCAAGCTGCTGTCGATGGCAACCAGGATCGGGGTGGGCGAGTCGACCAGGTTCCTGAGGCGCCACCCGTCGTGGTTCGTCCGGCTCGCGGCCCCCGGTGGCTACTCGCCCGATCGGCTGCTGCGACAGCTCTCACCCGCGCTGCGGCGACCGGAGGCGGGGGTGACCGGCTTGCACGTGTTCACCTTCAACCAGGTCGCCGAGACCGAGCGCTGGCGCCGGGAGCTGCTCGCCCACCACGGCTGAGCCCGCCCACCGGCCACCCCGCGTCCGCCTGGCCTGACCCGAGCCGTCCAGGACTGGGTTGTGCATGATCGGTGGCTTCCCCGGGGCTCAAGACCGCCAATCGAGCACAAACCGGGGGTGTGGGGGGACTCAGTGCGGTCAGCCGTCGCCGAGCTCGGTGAACAGGGTCAGCTGGAGGCCGGCGGGGCCCTCGAGCCGGGCGTTGAGGGAGTTCCACGGCGTGCGGACCGGCTCGGCGACGACTGTCGCGCCGGCGCTGGCCAGCGTGGTGGTCATCGCCGCCGAGTCGTCCACCTCGAACGCGACCCGGATGTGGCCCGCCACCCGGCGGCCGACCTCGACCCGGTCGATGAACTCGGCCTGGGCCGGGTCCGCGAGCTCGAGCGTCGCGCGGCCGGCGTCGAGGATCGTGACCCGCCCGTCGGGTGTGGAGTACGACTCGCGCTCCGGCAGTCCGAGGACGTCGCGGTAGAACCGCAGCGCCTCGTCGTAGTCGTGGGCGGTGACGACCATGCGCAGCTCGCGGACCGGTCGGCTTGGCGGCACGGCGAAACTCCTTCAGCAGCGGGCTGCGGGCGCCCGACGGATGGATCCGATCATCCCGGCCAGCTGGCGCTCGAGCCCCTCGTCGCCGACGACCACGACCTCGAGCGGCAGGCCGAGCGTCGCGGCCGCGGCCTCGGCGGCCCCGCGCAGCTCGGCCGTCGGGTGCTGGGCCAGCCACACGACGCGGCGGTAGTTGCCGAAGTAGTCGTCGCGCAGCCC
>JBOGDY010000120.1:0-6637 GCA_050742955.1 Actinomycetes bacterium
GCCGAGGACGTCGAGCTGGCCGAGAGCGTCTCGATCGCGATGCTCACCGTGCTCGAGACGCTCGGGCCGGCCGAGCGCGCGGTCTTCGTGCTGCGCGAGGTGTTCGACCTGCCGTACGACGAGATCGCCGAGGCCGTGGGCAAGTCCTCCGCGGCGGTCCGGCAGATCGCGCACCGGGCGCGCCGACACGTGGCCGCGCGGCGCCCGCGGATGGAGGTGAGCCGCACCGAGCAGCAGCAGGTCGTGGAGCGGTTCCTCGCAGCCCTCACCACGGGTGACATGCAGGGCCTGATGGACGTGCTCGCGCCCGATGTCGTCCTGGTATCGGACGGCGGGGGCCTGGTGCGCGCGGTCCGGCACCCGATCGAGGGCATGGAGCGGGTGGCGGCGCTCCTGTCCCGCTTCTCGCAGTACGCGCCCAACGCGGAGGTCGCCACGCTGCTGCTCAACGGCGCGGTCGCGGCCCGGATCGACATCGACGGCGAGATCGCCACCGCGGTCAGCCTGACCGTCGAGAACGGCCGGATCGCCCGCCTCTACGCGATCCTCAACCCGCAGAAGCTGGGGCGGCTGGAGGACGTCGCGGAACTGCGGCGGTGACCTCATCCACAGCATTTATCCACAAATGTGGACATACCGCCTCAGCCCGCCCGAGGGCTCGGGAGGGGCGCAAATCACCCTATTGCCCGCACAGGGGACATAGGCCATGATCAGGGCCCAACAAGTGCGGCCCGACGATCTCGGGCCGCCCGTCTTGCGAGAAAGGCCTCCCGAATGCATCCGCCGGTCCGGCTCATCGCGCTCATCCTCGGCGTGTTCGCGCTCCTCCTGTCGTCGCCGTCCGCCGTCGCGCACGAGGACCATCTGGGCACCTGGGACCCGAGCCCGGAGAGCGAAACCCAGAACGTCAAGATCCTCGGCAGCGCACCCAAGACGAGCACTGTCCCGTCGTACCGGAACTCGGATCTGGCCTTCTGGGGCAAGACCGCCATCGCCGGCAACTACGAGGGCTTCCGCACCATCGACGTGAGCGACCCGGCGGAGCCGACCGTGATCAGCGACTTCGCCTGCGCCGGGTCGCAGCACGACGTGTCGGTCTGGAAGGGCCTGCTGTTCACGTCGATCGACTCGCCCCTGACCGCTCCCGAGTGCGGCAGCCCGAGGTCGCTGGACGCGGAGGGCCACACGGCGCCCGGCTTCGAGGGCATCCGGATCTTCGACATCCGCGACCCGGCCAACCCGGTCTACAAGGGCGCGGTGGCCACGGACTGCGGCTCGCACACGCACACGCTCGTCCCCGACGCCGCCAACCCCGGCCGGGTTCTGCTCTACGTCGCGTCCTACCCGTCGGGCGCGCTGGCCCCGTCGGCGTACGGCAACTCCTGCAGCCAGCTCAACCCTGATGGGTCGCAGGGCCACTCGAAGATCTCGGTGGTGTCGGTGCCTCTCGACAACCCCGCGGCGGCGAGCGTGGTCAGCGAGCCGGTGTTCGAGCTCAACGACCGCGGCGGGACGCCGGGCTTCCGCGGCTGCCACGACATCAGCGTGTTCATGGAGATCGAGCGCGCCGCGAGCGCCTGCATGTCCGAGGGCCAGATCTGGGACATCAGCGACCTCGAGCACCCGAGGACCATCGCCCGGGTCCACAACCCCGCCGTGGACTTCTTCCACAGTGCCACGTTCACCTGGGACGGCTCGACGGTGCTCTTCGGCGACGAGGCCGGCGGTGGCGTGTCGCCGCGCTGCCGCACCACCGACGCGTCCACGGTCGGTGCCATCTGGCTGTACGACGTGGCATCGCTCGACAGTCTCGACGCGGCGACGCCGGAGCTTCCGCTCAGCCACTTCAAGATCCCGCGGGTGCAGGGTGACAAGGCGCGCTGCACGATGCACAACTTCAACGTGCTGCCGATCGACGGCCGGTACGTCGGGGTGTCCGCGGCCTACTCCGGCGGCACCACGGTGTTCGACTTCACCGACCGCACCGCGCCTCGGGAGGTCGGCCATAACGACCCGCACGGCGCCAACACCTGGTCGTCCTACTGGTACAACGGGCACGTCTACACCAACGACACCGGCCGCGGCCTCGACGTGATGCTGCTGTCGGACTCGGCGCGGGCCGGCGCACAGAAGCTGCCCTACCTCAACCCGCAGACGCAGGAGGCGCTGATCGGCTGAGGGCGCGCCTCGGGCCGACCCTCCGCGAGTGGGGTCGGCCCGCGGCCGGCCGCCGTTTGGTGGCCGGCCGAGACGGGGCGGGGGCATAGGTGCCGCCTGTCATCGCACAGACGGGTAATTACCCGACTGCGCGATGACCGCCGGAAGGGCGGCCGACCGCCGGAAGGGCGGCCGACCGTCCTCGCACACTCCGACACCCGATCCCAGGTGTCACACCACAGCCCAGGTGTTACACTCACGACCATGCCAACCGCCCGCCCACGCCACGTGATCACAGAGACGGACGAGATTGCTCGGGCGTTGGACGACGCCGCCAAACGCTGGCCGGAAGACACAGCCAACCGCTCAAGACTGCTGCGCCGCCTCGTCACGGAAGGGCACCGAGCGGTTGTCGGGCTGCACGAGCAGCTGGCGTCCGACCGCCGGGACGCGGTTGCCCGCACGAGTGGGGCGCTCACCGGGGTCTACGGCCAGGAATACCTCGCCGACCTGCGCAAGGACTGGCCGGCGTGATCGTGCTGGATGCCAGCGTGCTCATCGCTCACCTGGACGCCAAAGATGCGCACCATTCCCGCGCCAGCGCCTTGCTCAACGACCTCGCCGACGTGCCCATGGCCGCCAGCCCGATCTCCCTCGCCGAGGTACTCGTCGGTCCGGCGCGCGCCGGGCAGCTCGACCGAGCCACCGTCGCGCTGCGTCAGCTCGACGTGACCAGCGTGGGCTTTGACCAGGACTCGCCCGTACGGCTGGCGGAGCTCCGAGCCGGCACTCGACTCACCATGCCCGACTGCTGTGTGCTGCTCGCCGCGGAGCAGACGCAAGGCTCCCTCGCCACGTTCGACGACCATCTTGCTTCCACGGCGCGCGAACGTGGGTTCCGCCTGCGCGACCGGTAGCAAGGCCGTTCCCGTACGACGGGCAGCGCGCCCACGTCATAGCGGCTCCCGCCCCGTCAGGACCGGCGGTCGATCACCGTGATGGTGGGGATCCCCTCCAGTGGCAGGTAGGTCACGCCGTCGGCCATCGGACCGGCCGGATCGGTGTACCACTTTCCGTGCGCGCGGTCCACCGGGGCAACGAGCAGGTGATAGGTGCCCGGCGGGGTTCCCTGCGGCGCGACCACGTCGCCTTCCCACCAGCCATCGGTGACGGTGCCGGAGGTTAGCTCAAGCGTCGCGAAGTCGAACTGCGGGTCGGAGGCCAACGAGCCGTCGGAAACCAGCATTGCCCTGACGGAGGTGACCCCCTCGCCCTCACCGGCCGCGTCGAGCGCGTGCACGCGCACGTGCGTACGGTCTGCAGCCGCGAGCGTGTCCAGCTGCGTCTTCGAGGCGGTGACCGCGTCGATCCATGCAGGCGTGACGTCGACGACCGCCCCGGTGACCTCGAGCCGGCCGGCGTCGTCGGGGAAGGGGTAGGCGTCGGTGCAACACCAACGCCCGTCGACCCACTGCCGGTAGGCCTCCGGCCCGAACCACCTCACCCTGTTGGTGGCCCGGTCCTCGGCGTAGACCACCACGTTGTAGGTGGCGCCCACCGAGCCCTTCGGCACGGTCAGCGTGGCCGTCCAGACCCCGTCTTGGACGGTGCCCGACTTCCGCGTGGCGAGCTCTTCGCAGACCACGCTGGCGTACAGCGGGTGCGGGCTGTACGTGCCGGGAGTGCCGGGCCGGGCCAGGCAGATGTCCAGGCGGCTGACCCCGGACTGGGGGTCGGTGGCGTGCACGCTGACGGTGACGTTGCGGGACTGGGTCCGGACGTCGATCGCGCCGGGCGCGACCTGGTCCACCGTCATCCGGGGGCCCTGCGTGTCCGGGTTCGCGTCGGCCACCTGGAGCACGACCGGGACGCCGCCTCCCCAGGCCTGGCGTCCGTGCCGGTCGGTCACCGTGACGGCGGCGTAGAGCGGACCCGGCGCCGTCCACCGCGGGACCGTGACGCTGCCCTGCCACCAGCCGTCCCGGTCGGTGCCCGAAACCAGCTCCAGCCAGGGGGCGCCGACGGCGACACCGTTGTTCCCAGCGGCGAACGAGACCTGCACCATGTTCACGCCGGTGTCGTCCGTGGCGTGCACGCGCACGGTCACCTCGGCGTCGGCGTTGGTCACGTCGACGGCGCCCGGGTCCACCACGGTCCGGACCGCCACCGGCGGCTGCTCGTCGTAGCGGCAGCGGACGCTCTCGTCCTCAGCGTCGACGATGCACAGGTTGTCACCCGGACCGCCGTCCACGTCATCGGCGCCGCTGCCGCTGGACAGCTCGTCGTCCCCGCCCTCGCCGTTGAGGTTGTCGCCTTGGCTCCCACCTTGGATTAGGTCGTCCTGGCCGCCGCCGCTGACCGTGTCCGCACCGGCTTCACCCTGGAGCGCATCGGTCCCGTCGCCGCCGGAGATGGTGTCGGCGCCGTCGTCGCCCTCGACACGGTCCGCGCCGTAGCCGCTGGCGATCCGGTCGGCACCCAGACCCCCGTAGATCCGGTCGTTGCCCGTGCCCCCCAGCACACGGTCGGCGCCGTCGCCGGCGTAGATCCGGTCGCTGCCCGTGCCCCCCAGCAGACGGTCGGCGCCGTCGCCGGCCAGCACCTGGTCGCGGCCCGACCCGGCGTCCACCAGGTCGTCACCACCGCGCGCCCGGATCACATCGTCCCCACCGCGGCCGCAGATCACGTCGCGGCGCGGCGTGCCGACGAGCACGTCGTGACCACGCGTCCCGACCAGCGTGCAGCGGACACCGGTCGAGGTGAAGGTGGCAGCCTGGGCGGGCGCGGCGGGGAGGCCAACGAGGAGCAGGCCGCCAAGGGCTGGCGCGACGAGAGCCACGCGGCGCAGCGAGAGCGGCATGAAAGGTCTCCAAAAGGACGGGCCGGGTCCCGGCGCCAGCCGTCGCAGCCTGCCAGAAGTGCATCTGGCAAGCCGGTATTTGCGCACAAACATGCCCGGATGGCCTAGTACGACCACAGACCACAGGTCGCGGAGCCCACATCGCTGGATGCGCAAGCACCTCTGACCGTTCAGCTCAGCCTTGCCGCGTGAACTCGCTGGTCATGTAGAGAGCAGTCGAGAAGACTTCATCAGGCACGCCGCCGTAAGCCGGCTCGGTCGACTCGAGCCATTCGAACGTCAGCGTGTCGCCGTCCACCGCCCACCGGTAGGTGGTGGTGCCGGTTGCGTGAATCTTGTCGACCGTGTCGCCGTCCACCACGAACTCGGCGTCGTAGTCGATCTCCGCGCGCGACGCGCCTGCTGACTCGCCGTAGAGGTCCCATTCGCCCTCTTTGAGGTCGAGGATCAACGTGGTGCGGCCCGCGAACGGCTTGACCGGTCCGAAGGGTTCGATCCACTTCGCGAGGCCGTGTCGGCGCAGTGCTGCCTCGGCATCTGCCGGGGAAATAGGGCCGGCCCGCCAAGTGCCGTCGAGCGGAGTCACCGCCTCGCCGGAAGTGGCCACCGCAGCCGTCCGCGACGGCTCCTCCGGCGATGTGGTCGTCGGCGTCGCCTGGTCCGAGCCGCAGCCCGCGAGAAGCACCGCGGCACTCACCAGCACGACCGATGTCCGGAAAGCGTGCATCATCTCTCCATTCACCGTGCCGGCAGCCTTCGATTCGGATTCTCTTCTCTTCGGTCACGGCTGGACAGGTCTCTGGCTAGCCCCTGAACGCAATCTCGTGGACAGGGATGGTGGGGGAGGTGGGTCAGCGACTCGGTGCCGACACCGTGAAGTCGTGCCACCGGATGAGGAAACGGTCCTCGCTGGCCGACTCAGGCGAGTCGTAGGCCTGCAGCCCCGGCGCGCCGTTCCCCAGCGGAGAGTCGTCCGTGGCGTGCAGCACCGGTTCGGAGTTCACCGTCATCCAGAGCTGCCCGTCACCGGAAGCGTCATCGACACATGCCGCCTCGATGGTCGACCGCGACCCCTTCGGCAGCCTGACATCCTCCGTCTTCTCCAGCACTTCCATGTTGCCGGCGGAGTCGGCCACCCGGATCGCCGCATAGCCGTCGCGGGCGACGAACTCGTACCACTGGAAGTCCGCGTCCGTGTCCGGCACCTCACGGCAGGTCACGCCCATCGCGGCCACGCCTCGGTCCAGGGTGCCTCCCGCACGCACGACCACGTCGCGCATCTTGAGCTCGCCGCGGTCGTACGCCTCGCCCAGCGTGCCCGCGATCAGGTGCGGGCGGAGGTTCTCGACCTTGCTCTCCCAGACGAAGTCCTTGCCGTCGAACTTGGTGGTGGCCTCTGCGGTGTCCGGCAACGCCCATCCGTTGCCGTCGTCTTCGAGGGCATCCTCTTAACAGGCTTCGACAAGATCCGTTTAAGCTAGCAAGAATCCCGCCTCGAGGCGCCGACCTCGATCTCGCACCTTTGGCCCGGCTGGCGGTGGTGCCCGCGGGCGCGGGTGGAGGTGATTTCGGCCAGGCCACCGACGGACAGATGTGCAGCCCGGAGGGCGGGAAGGCGCG
>JBOGDY010000121.1:0-6636 GCA_050742955.1 Actinomycetes bacterium
CCCTGCTGCTGCCCTACTCGCTGGTGGGCCCGTTCGCGGGCGTGCTGCTCGACCGGTGGCGACGCCGGCAGATCTTGGTGCACGCCAACCTGCTGCGGGCCGCGATGGTGGTCGGGGTCGCCGTCCTGGTGCTTGCCGACGTCACCGGACCACCGCTGTACGCCGCGGTGCTGGCCTGCCTGTCGGTCAACCGGTTCTTCCTCGCCGGACTGTCCGCGGCCCTGCCGCACGTCGTGTCCCGGGCCGACCTGGTGATGGCCAACTCGGTGTCGACGACCAGCGGGACCGTCGTCGCGATCCTCGGCGGTGGCGTCGGCTATCTGCTGCGTGAGCTGCTGGGCCACCGCGACACGACCGACGCCCAGCTGATCCTCGTCTCCGCGCTGGTCTACCTGCTGGCCGCTGCGGTCGCTACGCGGATGGACCGCGACCTGCTCGGCCCGGACCTCGCCGGCCAGTCACGGGAGACCCGCGAGGCCGTACGGCGGGTTGCGCGCGGTCTGGTCGACGGCGCCCGGCACGTCTGGCACCACCGGGCGGCCGGACACGCGCTGGCTGCGATCGGGGCCCACCGGTTCTTCTACGGGGTGTCGACGATCTCGGCGATCCTGCTCTTCCGCAGCCACTTCAACGACCCCGATGACGTCGACGCCGGCCTGGCCGGCCTGGCCACGGCGTTCGCCGCCTCGGGTGCCGGCTTCCTGCTGGCGGCGGTCATCACCCCGGAGGTCACCCACCGGATCCGCAAGACGACCTGGGTGGCGGCCTGCTTCGCGATGGCGGCGGCGACCGAGGCCGTCTACGTCGTGTGGCTGAACGAGCCGCTGGTCATCGGCGGTGCCTTCGTCGTCGGGATTGCCGCCCAGGGGTCGAAGATCTGCGTCGACACGATCGTGCAGGAGTCCGTCGACGACGCCCACCGCGGCCGGGTCTTCTCCTTCTACGACGTGCTGTTCAACATCGCGTTCGTGTCCGCGGCCCTGTTCGGCGCGCTGGCCCTACCGCCCGACGGCGACTCGCGCGCGGTCTTCGCGTTCATCGCGGCCGGCTACGGGGCGACGGCGGCCGTCTACTGGCGCGTCAACCGTCGGGCCCCTGTTGCCGCGTCCGCCGGACCGGAGCCCCAGCCCCCCGCGTGACTGAGCGCCCGCCCGCCGACCCACCGCGACCCCGCCGCAACCCCCGCCGCAAATGATCACGCAACCGTGATCACTTGCCCCAAACTGTGGCCAATTGGCCGCCGTCGGGGTCAGTTGATCACGGGACCGTGATCATTTCGGCGGAGAGTCACGGGGGTTGGTGGGTGGCCCACCAGCGGTGCAGCTCGGCGACGGCCTCGTCGTGGGACATCGGGCCGCGGTCCAGGCGCAGCTCCCTGAGGTGCCGCCAGGCCTCGCCGACGAGGGGGCCCGGAGGGATGCCGAGCACCTGCATGATCGCGTTGCCGTCGAGGTCTGGCCGGATCGCGTCCAGCTCCTCCTGCTCGCGCAAGGCGGCGATCCTTTCTTCCAGGTGGTCGTAGGCCCGGGACAGCGCCTGCGCCTTTCGCCGGTTGCGGGTGGTGCAGTCCGACCGGGTCAGCTTGTGCAGCCGGTCCAGCAACGGCCCGGCGTCGTTGACGTAGCGACGGACCGCCGAGTCGGTCCAGTCCCCCTCCGCGTAGCCGTGGAACCGCAGGTGCAGCTCCACCAGCCGGGCCACGTCCTCGGTCACGTCCTTGGGGAAGCGCAGCGCCCGCATCCGGGTGGCGGTCATCTTCGCGCCGACGACCTCGTGGTGGTGGAACGAGACCCCCCCGCCGGCCTCGAACCGGCGGGTCCGCGGCTTGCCCACGTCGTGCATCAGCGCGGCGAACCGCAACACGAAGTCAGGCGCGGTGCCCGGAACCTCCAGCTCGATGGCCTGCTCCAGCACGATCAACGTGTGCTCGTACACGTCCTTGTGCCGGTGATGCTCGTCGACCTCGAGCCGCAGGGTGGGCAGCTCGGGGAGCACCTGGTCGGCCAGGCCGGTGTCGACCAGTAGTGACAGTCCGGCGCGCGGCCGCGGCGAGCACACCAGCTTGACGAGCTCGTCGCGCACCCGTTCGGCCGAGACGATCGCCAGCCGCGCGGCCATCGACCTGATCGCCGCCACGATCGCGGGGTCGACCTCGAACCCCAGCTGGGCGGCGAAGCGGGCCACCCGCATCATGCGCAGCGGGTCGTCGGTGAAGGAGTCCTCGGGACGGCCGGGGGTCCGCAGCCGACCCGCGGCCAGGTCCAGCAGCCCCCCGTGGGGGTCGACGAACGTGGAGCCGGGCAGTGACACCGCCATCGCGTTCACCGTGAGGTCGCGTCGTGCCAGGTCGTCCTCGAGGGTGTCGCCGAACGAGACCTCTGGCTTGCGCGAGTCGATGCGGTAGACCTCGCTGCGGTAGGTCGTGACCTCGATGTCGAAGCCGTGCTTGCGCGCGCCGACGGTGCCGAAGGCGATACCCACCTCCCACCAGACGTCGGCCCAGTCCTCGAGGACGGCCCTGATCTCCTGCGGCCGGGCGTCGGTGGTGAAGTCGAGATCCTGGCCGAGGCGGCCCAGCAACGCGTCACGCACCGAGCCGCCGACCAACGCCAGCCGGTGCCCCCGAGCGGCGAACCGGCGAGCCAGGTCGTCTGCGACGGGCGCCACCCGGAGCAGCTCGGCGATCAGTTGACGCTGTGCCACCGAGAGCGCGGCGTCGGCGGCACGGGTCGGGTCGGGCACGGGACGCAGGGTACGGCGAGGGCGCCGTCGGCCGGGACGAGACCTGCTGGGCGCCTGGCTACGATCGGCGGATGGCCCCCTCGTCCCCCGCTCGGCGCCAGCGGTCCCGCCGCTCGCTGCGCAAGGTGGAGGAGACTTCGGCCGGAGGCCTGGTGATCGACCGAAGGGGCGAGCCGCCGTGCGCGGCCCTCATCGGTCGGCTGGACCGCCGTGGCCGGCTGCTCTGGTCGCTGCCCAAGGGCCACATCGAGGTGGGTGAGACGACCGAGGCCGCCGCCATCCGTGAGGTGGAGGAGGAGACCGGCATCCGGGGGCGCGTGGTGGCCTCCCTCGGCACGGTCGACTACTGGTTCGTCGCCGAGAACCGGCGGATCCACAAGACGGTGCACCATTTCCTGCTCGAGGCCGCAGGGGGTGAGCTCTCCGACGACGACGTCGAGGTGGACGAGGTGGCCTGGGTGCCGCTCGGCGAGCTGCGCCACCGGCTGGCCTACGCCGGCGAGCGTCGGCTCGCCGAGACGGCCGCCGACCTCATCGCGGACTCCGCGTGACCGGTCCGGTCGCGATGCGACCGGCGCGTCGCTCCCCCCTTCAGGTCCTCGGTGTGGTGACCGCCGTTGCCTTGGTCGTGGCATCGCTCGTCTCTCCAGCACCTGCAGCGGCCGCGGGGCCCGCGGCAGAGATCGCGATCGAGGGACTCGACCCGAGCGTCGCCGGACCCCGCGACACGTTGCAGGTGTCCGGCAGGGTGACCAACACCGGCGACTCCCGCCTGCGCGACGTCGAGGTGCGGTTGCGGCTGTCCCGCAGCCGGGTCAACAGCCGCGCCGAGCTGGCCCGCGTGGCCCTGGGCGACACCGAGAGCAAGGACGGCGACATGGTCGGCCAGCAGCTGCTCGCCGGGCCGCTGCAGCGAGGCGACAGCGACGAGTTCCAGGTCTCCTACGCCCTGCGCGGGGCAGGCAACCTCGACGAGTTCGGCGTCTTCGTGGTGGGCGTCGAGGTGGTGGCGAGCAGCGAGGAGGGGTTCGGCCGGGTCGGTATCGTGCGGACGTTCGTCCCGTTCGTACCTCAGGACCCGGGCTTCCGGCCCTCAGGCTACAGCTGGCTGTGGCCCCTGGTGGGTGCTCCGAAACGGCTCGCGGACGGTACCTACGTGGACGACGGCCTGGCCGCCGAGCTGGCACCGGGCGGCCGGCTGGAGCGGCTGCTGCGGACCGGCGTGACACTGGCTGAGACGCAGAACCTCACCTGGGTGGTCGACCCCGAGCTGCTCGAGACGGTCCGGGACATGTCGCAGGGCTACGTCGTGCAGACCGCCAGAGGCCTCAAGGTCGAGGGGACCGGGCAGCAGGACGCCATCGCGTGGCTGGCGGCGCTGCGAACCGCGACCACCGCCCGCGACGTGCTGGCCCTGCCCTACGCCGACCCCGACCTGGTCGCACTGCACCGTCACGACCGTGACGCCGACGTGGCAGCGGCCCGCCAGGTCGGCGAGGACCTCGTGGTGGAGATCCTCGGCCGCACCGTCGAGGGCGATGTGGTCTGGCCCGCGGACGGCTACGTCGACCGGTCGACCCTGGCGTCGTTGCGGCCGTTCGGCCTCCGCGGTGTGGTCCTGGACGGCCGGGCGCTGCCCACCAGGTTCCCGCTGAACTACACCCCGAGTGGGCGGGCCACGGCGCGCGCCGCGGGTGGCGACGTGCCCGCGCTGGTGCACGACCCCGGACTGACCGACCTGCTCTCGCCGCCGACGTCGAGGTCGCCGCTCCTGTCCGCCCAGCGGTTCATCGCCGAGACCGCGATGATCACCGCAGAGCTGCCGAGCACCGGCACCGACCGCGTGATCGTGGTGGCTCCCCCGCGGCGGTGGCGCCCCAACGCCGCGATGCTCGACCGCATCGTCGGGTCCACCGCCCAGTCCCCCTGGCTCGGGCCGGTATCGATGGACGCCGCGCTCGGAGCCCCACCGGCCGAGGTCGACCGCTCCCCGCTGCGCTACCCCAGGGAGCAGCGGCGGGCAGGGCTGCCGACGACCTACATGGCGGCGCTGCAGGAGATGCGCTCGGACACGGCGGTCTTCACCACGGTGCTCACCGAGCCGACCGCGATCGCGACCCGGTTCGAACGGTCCGTGCTGCGGCTCGAGTCGTCGTGGTGGCGCCACCGTCCGACGCGCGAGGACCGGCTGGCCCTGGAACGGATACAGCTCGAGCGCCAGACGGGGCGGGTGCGGGTCCTTCCCGGCAGCTACACCTTCGCCAGCAAGAACGGCAGCATCCCTGTGACCATCGCCAACGACCTCCGCCAGGACGTCGTGATCGACGTGGCCCTCACCCCCCGCACCCGCCGACTCCAGATCGGTCAGGTCGAGCCGGTGCGGATCGGCCGTGAGCGCAAGGTGCAGATCGAGGTGCCCGCGACCGCCGTCGCCAACGGCCTGGTGATCGTGGACGCGCGGCTGCAGACGTCGGGCGGCACCGCCTTCAACCCCGAGGTCCCGCTGCGGATCCGTGTCACCCAGTACGGCACGGTCGCCGTGTTCATCACAATCGGCGCGGCCGGTGTGCTGTTCCTCGCGGCCGGCATCCGCCTCTTCCGACGCGTCCGGGCCAGGCGCCGGGCCGTGGTGAGCGGCTCGTGAGCGATCCCGCCGAGGCCGCCTCCAGTGCCCTGCTGCGCTCGAGCAGCGTCATGGCCGCCGGCACGATCGTCTCCCGGGCGCTGGGGTTCGCCCGCAACGCGGTCCTCGCGGCCGCACTCGGCAGCCAGCTCACCGCCACGACCTTCAACGTGGCCAACACCGTGCCTAACATCATCTACATCCTGCTGGCCGGTGGCGTCCTCAACTCGGTGCTCGTCCCGCAGCTCGTCCGCGCGATGAAGGAGGGCGAGGGGGCCAGCCGGGCCTACACCGACCGGCTGCTCACGTTGGCCGGGCTGGGCCTGACGGCCATCACGCTGGTGGCCACCCTGGCCGCACCGCTGATCATCGGCATCTACACCTCCGACGACTGGTCGTCCGACGACGTCGCGGTTGCCACCGCGTTCGCGTTCTGGTGCCTGCCCCAGATCTTCTTCTACGGGCTCTACACGCTCTTCGGGCAGGTCCTGAACGCGCGCGGCAGCTTCGGCCCCATGATGTGGGCGCCCATCGTCAACAACGTGGTGGCCATCGCCGTCGGGGTCGGCTTCATCGCTCTCTTCGCCGTCGATCCCGAGGCGCCGACGTCTTTGTCCGACACGGAGATCGCCTTCCTCGGGCTCGGCACGACGCTCGGGGTCGTGCTGCAGGCGCTGGTGCTGGTGCCGGTGCTGCGCCGCAACGGCTTCCGATACCGGCCTCGGCTCGACTTCCGAGGGGTCGGCCTGGGCAAGGCGGGCGACCTCGCGAAGTGGACGCTGCTGTTCGTGCTGGTCAACCAGCTCGCGTACGTCGTGATCGTCAACCTGGCCACCGGCGTGGACCAGGCCGCGAACGGGGTCATTCCGTACGGCGTGGGCTTCACCGCCTACACGAACGCCTACCTGATCTTCATCCTGCCGCACTCCATCATCACCGTCTCGGTGGCTACCGGCCTGCTGCCACGGATGAGCGACGCGGCCGCCGACGGGCGGCTGGCCGGTGTCCGCGACGACCTGGCCAAGGGCTGGCGGCTCACCGCGGTCGGGATCGTCGCTGCCACGGCGGCGTTCCTGTCCCTCGGCCCGGACCTCGCGGGGGTGCTCTACGCGGGGGGCAAGGTCGGGCCGGAGGGAGCGCGCTACATCGGCCTGGTGCTGGCGGCCTTCGCCGTGGGCCTGCCGGCGTTCTCGGCGCAGTACCTCACGCTACGAGGGTTCTACGCCCTCGAGGACACCCGCACCCCGTTCCTCCTGCAGGTGGGCACGGCC
>JBOGDY010000122.1:0-6551 GCA_050742955.1 Actinomycetes bacterium
TGCCTGTGAGAGTTCGACCAGGTGGCCGTCGGGGTCTCGCAGGAACGCGCGGATCTCCGCTCCCCAGTCGTGCGGTGGAGTGAGGAAGCTGGCGCCACGGGCGACCAGCGCGTCGTACGTCGCCTGACAGTTGGCCACGCGAAGCGTCATGGCATGGCTGACCCGGTCGTCGGCGGATGGGGGAGCAAAGGTGATGGTCGGCTTGTCAGCTGTCGGGGGGCCTCCCGTGACGAGGAGGATCCACGTACCGGCGAAGGACAGGACTGCGCTGGTGCCGCCGTAGTCGCGGTAGAGGCCGGCACCGAGCACATCGACCCACCACGAACGCGATCGGTCCAGATCGCTCACCACCAGGATCTGCGTCATCATGACGTCGGGTTCAGGAAACCGGTGCTCAGTCATGGTTCGAGTCTCCTAACGTCACCCGGAGCACGGCAGCGCCGGTCACCCGGTCGCCCGCGAGGTCGCGCAGGGCGAGGGCGGCGTCCTCGAAGCGATAGGGCTGCGTCGTGACGCGCAACCGCATCCGAGCGGCGAGCGCGAGCAGCTCCTCCCCGTCGTCGCGCGTGTTCGCCGTGACGCTGCGCAGCACCCGCTCCTGGAACAGGTGCCGGGCGTAGTCCAGGGCCGGCACCTCGCTGAGGTGGATCCCGGCCACCGCCAGGGTTCCTCCACGGTCGAGAGCCTCGAGGGCCACCGGGACCAGGTCGCCGACCGGGGCGAACAGCAGGGCCGCGTCGAGTGGTTCCGGCGGAGTGGCGAAGGCGTCGCCTACGGAGTCGACGCCGAGATCGATCGCGAGCCGACGCGCGGCCGCGGACCGGGTGAGCACGTGAACGATTGCGCCCTCGTGCATCGCCACCTGCGCGGCCAGGTGCGCCGAGGCGCCGAAGCCGTAGACGCCCAACCGGCCACCGGGCGGCAGCCCCGACAGGCGCAGAGCCCGGTACCCGATGATCCCGGCGCAGAGCAGCGGGGCCACGCTCTCGTCGTCGTAGCCGTCGGGCAGTCGGTAGGCGAAGTCCTCGTCGACCACGGCGTACTCGGCGTAGCCGCCGTCGTCGTCCCAGCCGGTGAAGCGCGGCTCGAGGCACAGGTTCTCCTGCCCGCGCCGGCAGAACCGGCAACGCCCGCAGGTGCGGCGCAGCCACGCGACACCGATCCGCTCGCCGACCTCGAAGCGGCTGGCCGCAGGGCCCAGCGCGTCCACCCGGCCGACGATCTCGTGACCCGGAACGACGTGCTGGCGGCGCGGAGCCAGGTCACCGTCGCGCAGGTGCAGGTCGGTCCGGCAGACGCCGCAGACACTGACCCGAAGCCGCACCTGCCCGGGTCCCGGCTCCGGTGTGGCACGCTCGCCGAGCACCAGGCCCAGACCTGTCCGGTCGGATCCGTCGATCCACCACGCCCGCACGGTCCCAGTGTGGCGCCGCCCTGCGACCGCCGCTCAGTGCGCGCCGACCGCGACCACCGAGTAGGTGGCCAGCAGGGCGACGGCCGTGGCGGCCGGCAGCCGGGCGTCGGGCGCGACCCGTCTGGCCAGGACGACGGCGCCGGCCAGATGGCCGACCAGGAGCACGACGAGCTGGCTGATGAGCAGCGCGGTGGTGCCGAGGGGAGCGAGAGCCGGCCCGGCGCCGGCCGCACCGAACAGGTCCCACCCCTCGCCGAACGGGTCACCGAGCAGGCCCGGCAGCAGCTGGACGCTGTTGGACAGGCGGTTCCTGCCCATCGCCACCGCGACGATGATCGCGGCCACCGCCGGAACCGCCGCCCGGGCCACACCCGCTCGGCTGCCCAGTCCGCCGGCGGCCCGTCCCATCGCCATCAGGAATCCCGCGACAACGGCGCAGGAGAGGACAAGCCCAAGAACGGCGTACGCCGATGCCGCGTCCGTCGAGTTGGGCCCACTCCAGAGCTCTGATCGCCGGACGGGGCCGAACAGGACGCCGCCCGCGAGCACCCCGAGCAAGGCCTCGGCGCCGACCGGCGGGTGCCACTCGGCGAGCCGGCGGCGTGGGAGGCGCGACATCCACGACAGGACGATGCCGAACGGCTCCGCCGACGCCAGCCATCGGACGCGTCCTACGGCCAGGGCGCCGGCCACCGTGAAGACGGTGTACAGCGCCAGCAGCGTCCCCACCGAGCGAGGGTCGAGCGGGTCCCGGTAGGCGCTCAGGTACCAGACCCAGGGGATCACCACCACCACCGCCGGCCAGACGTGGTGGGGCTGCTCGACCTGCTCCCCGCGGCTCACGCCGCGGGCGACGCCGTCCCACGGGTCTGTCCAGCGCCAGACCGGGCCCAGCGAGACGCTGGCTAGCACCAGCACCGGCCAGGCCGCGCCGACGACCAGGGCCGGCGCGAGGTTCTCCAGCTCGTCGTCGACACCGCCGCGCCCGGCGGCGATCGTCACGAACAGTGCCACCACGGTGACGATCCGTGCGGCGATCTGGGACCGGGACAGCGAGCCGGCCCAGGACGACGTCTCGGGGTCCGGCGACTCCGGGGCCCGGTCGCGCTGTCTCTCGGGCCAGGTGAGGGAGATGACGAGCACGAGGAAGGCCGCCAGCACCGCGACCAGTACGGGCGGGACGGCCAGGACGTGAGGCTCGGTGATCGGGTGGGCGAGCGCCATGTCAGGCCGCTTCTCGTGCCGACATAAGGTTGCCGCATATTACAAATGGGCACAGAATCGACCAACGGCACGTAAGGCGCGGACGAGGAGACGCCATGCGTAAGGTCATTTCCCGGTCAGCCACCGTCGCGACGGTGCTGCTCCTGTCCGCCCTCGGCTCGCCGGCCGTCGCCGACCACACCGATCCTCGGACACCGCTCGCGCCCACGACCGGGGCCAAGGAAGCGGGCACCGTGCGTGGCGAGGGGGCATGGGACCACGTCGCCAACTTCCGCGGCGGCGGCAGCCCGGCGCTTACCGGCGGCGGGACCGACCTCGAGTTCTTCACCCCGGCCGGCAGCAAGGACGTGTTCGGTGCCTTCGGGACGCTGGGCCAGGACGACGTCGGCAGCGTCGGCCAGCGGATCATCCAGCTCACGCGCGGCGGCAGCGTCGCACCGCGCTGGGTCGCCGACCACGGCTCGGCGCACTGCACGACGTCGAACCCTAGCGGCACTACCGGTCTGCAGCACGACTCGCAGATCGCGCAGCTCGGCAAGGTGAAGCTGCTCACCGACACCACGGACGCCACCGGGCGATGCCACGACCCCAGTGGCGGCGGCATCGAGATCATCGACGCGAACAAGATCGCCGACCCAGCCTCCAAGCCGCGGGAGGCCCACCTGGTGAGGCTCGCCGGGTTCTCCCACACCCACACGGTGGACACCAAGCGGCCCTGGATCATCTACAACAGCAGCTCGGACTTCTCCGGCCGGAACTGGATCGACGTCCTGGACATCCGCTCCTGCTTCGGCAGCTCCGGATGGACTTTGGAGCAGCGCCGTGCGGCCTGCCGGCCACTCGTCTACCGCATCCAGCTCCAGCCAGAGTGGACCCAGCAGCGCGACCAGAACACCGGGGAGCTCGAGCCCGGCTCGGCGACCTGTCACGACATCACCTACGCCAACAACCGTCTTTACTGCGCCGCGGTGAACAGCTCGCTGATCATCGACGTCTCCGGCCTGGTCGGCAGCAACGGCTCCGTCAATGGCACCCCCTTCCCGTGCGGCGTTGTGCCGGGGACCCGGACCGGAGCCGAGGTCACCGACTGCAGCGGCATGGAGGCCAACCGCACCGAACGAGCGACCGGGTGGAAGTTCCTCGGCACGTTCAACCACCCCGGGCGCGACTGCGGGCCTCCCGGCACCGATGTGCGCAACTGCAACTCGAACAACCAGGTCCGCTCGGACGAAGGCATCTCCGTCTCGCACGAGGCCGACCCCACTCCCGACTCGCGGTTCATGTTCGTCACCGACGAGCGCGGCGGCGGCGTCGTACCGCCAGGGTCGTCGTGCGCCCCGGGCATCGAGAACCCCTACGGCAACGGGGGCATGCACGCCTTCGACATCAGCGACCCCTCGAACATCAAGTACGCGACGACGCCCGCCGGGAAGAAGTCCGTCTACATCAGCGACGCCGTGGTGCCAGCCGGGACCTTCTGCGACGTCCACGTGGTCGAGCAGGTGCCGGGAGAGCAGCGGCTGATCGTCGCCTACTACACCCAGGGCATCAAGATCGTCGACTACTTCGTCAACCCGGACGGTCGCCTCGAGTTCAAGGAGACCTCGTCGTTCACGCTGCCCAACGCCAACACCTGGGCGGCCGAGGACTTCAAGATCGTGAACAACGCCAACGGCACCCGCACCTACTTCATCGCCGCGGACGACATCCACCGCGGGATCGACGTCGTGAGCTGGACCGGTGCGCCGAACCCGAACGGCACCCAGGCCCCGTCGCCCGCGTCATCCGCCACGACGATGAATGCCGGTCTCGTGGGCATCTCGGCGCTGGTGCTTGCCGCGGCTGCCGGCTACCGGCGGCGCCACCGACCATCGCCGCACGACGGCGCGTAGGCACACTCGCGGGGGGCGACCGGGTGACGAGGTCCGCCGGGTTGGCCGACCACGCATGACGTCGTAGTCTCGAAGTCGGGGAGGCACGACGTGGTCACCGAGAACGTCCTCCCGCCGGATCACGAGGCCGAGCGGATGTCGGCAGTGCGGCGCTATGACGTGCTGGACACCCCGCCGGACGGTGCGTTCGACCGGATCGCAGCCCTCGCCGCACGACTCTTCGACGTGCCGATCGCGCTGGTCACGATCGTGGACACCGACCGCATCTGGTTCAAGTCGCGCCACGGCCTGGAGACCCCGGAGATCGGAAGGGACCCAGGCTTGTGCGCGTCGGTGATCCTGCAAGACCAGCCTTGGGTCGTCAGCGACGCCCGCATCGACCGGCGTACGCTCGCCAACCCCTTGGTCGCGAGCGACTTCGGGCTCCGGTTCTACGCCGGGGCGCCGTTGAGGACGGCCGACGGGTTCAACCTGGGCACGCTCTGTGTCATCGACAAGGAACCGCGCGAGGTCACCGAGGACCAGACGCGCGTGCTGACCGACCTGGCATCTCTGGTCGTGGATGAGCTGGAGCTGCGACTGAGCGCCCGCCGGGCGGTTGCCGAGGCCGAGCAGCGGCTCCACGCGGTGCAGGGGCTGGCGACGGCGCTGCAAGCCAGTCTGCTGCCGCCCACCCTGCCCCGGATCCCGTTCCTGGCGCTGTCCGCGCGCTACAACCCCTCCAGCCGGTACGACGTGGGCGGCGACTTCTACGACGTGTTCCCCATCGACGAGCGCACCTGGGGAGTGGTGATCGGCGACGTGTGCGGCAAGGGCCCCGAGGCCGCGGGACGCACGAGCTGCGCCCGCTACAGCCTGCGCGCCGCCGCCATTCACGAGGCCGCTCCGACCGCGGTGCTGGACGTGGTGAACCAGGCCCTTCTGGCCGAGGCCGGTGCCAGTGACGACGCGCCGTTCGTGACCGCCCTCTTCGCCCGCGTCGAGCCGCACCCAGACCGCGCGATCGTCCGTCTGGCGGTCGCAGGGCATCCCCTGCCCACCCTGCTGCGAGCCGACGGAAACGTCTATGTCGTCGGAGAGGTGGGGACGCTGCTCGGGGTCTTGCACGAGGTCAACGTGACCGAAGTGGCTCTCGAGCTGATGCCCGGGGACACCCTGTTGCTCGTCACTGACGGGGTCCTGGACTCGGGAAGCCCCGACCGGCTCGAACAGGACGGCCTCAACCGAATCCTGAGCGGGTGTCGCGGGCTTCCGGTCGACCAGCTCGTCGACCGGGTGCAAGGGGTCGTGACCGCCGATCAGCGCGACGACATCGCGATGCTTGCGGTTGCCGTGGCCGGGCGGTCCACGCCGCCCTCAGCCGGCTGAGCCTGGCTCAGGGACGGCTCACCGACCCGCTCGGAACGGCCGATTCGCTGATTGGGTTGCGCTGATCTTGCACTTCGGGTTCTAGTAGCCCAAGCGCACTCCGAGCCGCTCGCCCGAGGCCGGACCCCCCGCACCGGGACGCTGGCAGGAATGAGGATTGCAGTGGGCACAGTCACCGGCATCGAGACCGCTCGGCGCAGGCGCGTCGTCAGCAGGTTCTGCACCGAGTGCAAGACGCCCTGGAGCCTGACCGGAGTCCGTCGGGACAACGCGTACGTCGTCATCTGCAAGCACTGCGGCCACGTGCGGGCCACCATCCCGTCGCAGCGGCTGGACGGCTCGTTCTGAGCTGACTGACGGCATGACGCCGGGGTTCGTCCCGGAGATGCGACGCCACGGGTACGACGCGGCCGGCGTCGACCCCCAAGCACCTGACGGGCCCGGCTACCATCGCCTCGAGTTCGAGCGACATGACCTGACGCGACCGGTGGATGCCTCGTGGCCTGCACCTCCCTGCATCACGTGGAGGACGTCGGTCACGTTCTCGACCGGGTGGTTGCGGCCGTCGCGCCGGGTGGGGTGCTGGTCGTGGTGGGGGAGATCTCGGTGACGGGGATCCGGCACACCGCCCGCCGAGGGGCGTTCAGCGTGGG
>JBOGDY010000123.1:0-6549 GCA_050742955.1 Actinomycetes bacterium
GCCGCCGCACCAGAAACCCCGTGGGCCACGTGTGCGGAGGGCGTGCCGCGCTGCGAGCGTCGAGGGCGCCATCCTGCATGGCCTGCGGCACTTCCACGCGTCCGGTCTGATCGCGGCCAGCCGTGACGTGGTGACGGTCCAGCGGGCGCTGGGCTATGCGAAGGGCGACCACGACGCTGAGCTATTGCCGCATCTGTGGCCGACGGCCGAGGACCGGACCCGGGCCGCGGCGAGCGACATGCTCTCGACCGCGCTGGGGACTCCTGCGGACCATGTGCGGGACTGGAGGGGCGGGATAACGCTGTGACCTGCGGATATGAACCGCATCACACGTTGAAGCGGAACTCGACCACGTCACCGTCGGCCATGACGTAGTCCTTGCCCTCGATGCGCAGCTTGCCGCGCGCCTTCGCCTCGGCCATCGACCCGGCGTCGACCAGCTCCTCGTAGGACACGACCTCGGCCTTGATGAACCCGCGCTGGAAGTCGGTGTGGATCACGCCGGCGGCCTGCGGGGCGGTGGCCCCGGCCGGCACGGTCCACGCCCGCGCCTCCTTGGGGCCGGCCGTGAGGTAGGTCTGCAGCCCCAGGGTCCGGAACCCGACGTGCGCGAGCTGGTCGAGTCCGGACTCCTCCTGCCCCATCGACCTCAGCAGCTCGAGCGCCTCGTCGTCGGGCAGCTCGGCGAGCTCGGCCTCGATCTTGGCGTCGAGGAACATGGCCTCGGCCGGGGCGACCAGCGCCCGCATCTCGTCCTTGAACGCCTCGTCGGTCATCTCGTCCTCGTCGACGTTGAAGACGTAGAGGAACGGCTTCGCGGTCAGCAGGTGAAACTCGCGCAGGTGGTCCATGTCGATGCCGGCCGCCGCGGCACCCGCGGACAACGTCGTACCGGCTCCGAGCAGCTCTTGCGCCTGCTTGACCGACCCGACCTGCGCCAGCTGGGCCTTCTGCTTGTCCTTGCCGAGCCGCGACTCCTTCTCCAGCCTGGGCAGGACCTTCTCGAGGGTCTGCAGGTCGGCCAGGATCAGCTCGGTGTTGATGGTCTCGATGTCGCTCTTGGGTGCCACGTCGCCGTCGACGTGCACGACGTCGGGGTCGCGGAACGCCCGGATCACCTGGCAGATGGCGTCGGACTCGCGGATGTTCGCGAGGAACTTGTTGCCGAGCCCCTCCCCCTCGGACGCGCCCCGCACGATGCCCGCGATGTCGACGAACGACACGGTGGCCGGCAGCACCTTCGCCGAGCCGAAGATCTCTGCCAGCCTGGGCAGCCGGGGGTCGGGCACCCCGACCACGCCGATGTTGGGCTCGATGGTCGCGAACGGATAGTTCGCGGCCAGCACGTCGTTCTTCGTCAGGGCGTTGAAGAGCGTGGACTTCCCGACGTTGGGGAGGCCGACGATCCCGATGGTGAGAGACACGGGATCCAAGCGTACGGCGAGTCAGAGCCCTTTCTGTCCGGCCCCTGGGTCACCCTGTCCGCCATGGAGATCTTTCTCGTCCTGCTGGGCCTCGCCGCCGGGTTCGGGGTGGGGCTGCTCGTCGCGCAGCAGCGCGGCCTGACCGCCGGCGACCTCGAGGCCCGCGACCGCCGGCTGCTCGACCTCGCCGACAGCCGCTTCCGCGAGGCCAGCACGCGGGCCGAGGGCGACCTCGACCAGCGCCGGGCGGCCGTGGAGCTTCTCGTCGCACCGCTCCGCGAGACCCTCGGCCGGGTCGAGGGCCAGCTGCACGAGCTCGAGCGGGCCCGGCTCACCGCCTACAGCTCGCTCACCGAGCAGGTGGGCTTCGCCCGGCAGGCCTCCGAGCAGCTGCGCGAGCAGACGTCGTCGCTGGTCTCTGCTCTGAAGGCGCCGCAGGCGCGTGGCCGGTGGGGCGAGATGCAGCTGCGCCGGGTCGTCGAGATGGCCGGCATGGTCGAGCACTGCGACTTCACCGAGCAGGCGAGCGTGACGACCGACGACCGCGTGCTCCGGCCCGACCTGGTCGTCCGGCTCGCCGGCGGCAAGCAGGTCGTCGTCGACGCCAAGGTCTCCCTGGCGGCCTACCTGCAGGCGGCGGAGAGCAAGGACGAGGCCGTCATCGCCGAGCGGATGCTGGCACACGCGCGACACCTGCGCGCCCACGTCGACGGGCTCGCCGCCAAGGACTACTGGCGGGCGTTCCAGCCGACCCCGGAGTTCGTCGTGCTGTTCGTCCCGGGCGACGTCTTCCTGGCCCCTGCCCTGGCGCGCGACCCCACTCTGCTCGAGGACGCGATGCGCCGACGTGTCCTGATCGCCACCCCGACGACGCTGATGGCGATGCTGCGCACGGTCGCCTACACGTGGCAGCAGGAGTCGCTGACGGCTCACGCCAAGGAGGTGTTCGAGCTCGGCCAGGAGCTCTACCGCCGGCTCGGCGGGCTGGGCGGGCACGTCGACAAGCTCGGCCGGTCGCTCCGACGTGCCGTCGACGACTACAACTCCACCGTCGGGTCGCTCGAGCGCACCGTGCTGTCGCAGGCCCGCAAGATGGCTCAGCTCCAGGTGACCGACGCGGAGCTGCCAACGCCCACCCCGGTCGAGGCGGTGCCGCGCGCGCTGGGCTCGCCCGAGCTGGTCACGGCGGTCGACGAGGCCCGTGAGCTGCGCATGGTGCCGAGGGCGAGCGGCTGAGCCGAACGGCTGGGCGTGTCTGACGGGCGCAGCCGGGAGACGGCACCTACCGTGATGCCGTGGCGATGACGACCGGTCAGTCGGGACCTTCCGCCACGTCTGGGACCGCGACCGCTGCCACTGACGCCCCGCCGAGACACGACGCCGCCGCGCGCCTGCGTCAGCAGGTCCCCGGCGCCGGCAGGGGTCGGGGGCTGACGGGTGCGGGTGCGGTGGTGCTGGCCGTCGGAGTGTCCGGGGGTGGTGCCGGCCTCGACCTGCTGCTGGGGGGCGAGCTGGGGCTGCTGTTCTCGGCCACGTTCCTGCTGACCTGCCTGCTGGTCGCCGTCATGGTCCGGCCACGCTCGCTGCTCACCGCCGTAGCCCTGCCGCCGCTGCTGTTCGTGGGCTGCGCCGCGCTCGCGGCCAAGGTCGACGGCCGGGCCAGCGGCGCCCGCGAGCTCGGTCTCGACGTCGCCACCACGCTTGCGTTGTCGGCCCCGGTGCTCTTCGCCGGCACAGCCGCCGCAACCGCGATCGCCTTCGTGCGCGCGGTGCTCGGCCTCATCCGACACTGACCCCCTGTCCGGGGCTGAACCCTGGCCATGGCAGGAGGTCTGCCTGGAGTCATAGATCCCTTGTACATGTCCGGTGGGTTTGAGCCCCCGCGAAGCCGCCGATCCTGCACAGACCTCGGTGCGCCGGCGGCGTCGGTGCGCCGGCAGCGTCGGTGCGCCCGCAGCGTCGGTGCGCCCGCAGCCTCGACTCGCCCACGGCCGCTATGCGCCTGCGGCCTCGGCCTTGCGCATGTCGCGACGCAGCTCGGGCGGCAACGCGAACAGCAGGCTCTCCTCGGCGGCCGTGACCTCGCGGACGTCGGTGTAGCCCCGCTCGGCCAACCAATCCAGCACGCCGCGCACCAGGATCTCCGGCACCGAGGCGCCGCTGGTGACGCCCACGGTCGAGACGCCCTCGAGCCACGCCTCGTCCATCTCGGAGGCCTTGTCGACGAGCCGACCCGCCTTCGAGCCGGCCTCGAGGGCGACCTCGACGAGCCGCACCGAGTTGGAGGAGTTGGTCGACCCGACGACGATCATCAGCTCCGACTCGCGCGCGATCTCCTTCACCGCCACCTGGCGGTTCTGGGTCGCGTAACAGATGTCGTCGCTGGGCGGGTCGAGCAACGCGGGGAACTTCTCCCTCAGCCGGCGCACCGTCTCCAGGGTCTCGTCAACCGAGAGCGTGGTCTGTGAGAGCCACGCGACCTTCTCCGGATCGCGCACCACCACGTTCTCGACGTCGCCGGGGCCGTCGACGAGATGGATGTGCTCGGGGGCCTCCCCCGTCGTACCGACGACCTCCTCGTGGCCCTCGTGCCCGATGAGCAGGATGTCGTGGTCGTCGGAGGCGAAGCGGCGTGCCTCGGCGTGCACCTTCGTGACCAGCGGGCAGGTGGCGTCGATCGTGCGGAGCCGGCGGCTGGCGGCCTGCTCGTGCACCACCGGCGCGACCCCGTGCGCGGAGAAGATGACGATCGCTCCCTCCGGCACCTCGTCGTTCTCCTCGACGAAGACCGCACCCTTGTCCTGCAGGGTCTCGACCACGTGCTTGTTGTGCACGATCTGCTTGCGCACGTACACCGGGGGGCCGTAGGTCTCCAGGGCCTTCTCGACCGTGATGACCGCCCGGTCGACTCCGGCGCAGTAGCCGCGCGGCGCCGCGAGCAGGACACGTCCAGCTGACGAAGTCATGCCCCCATGGTAGGTGGCCGGTCACGGTGCTCGGCCCGCGCCGAACCGCGACCGCTGCCCCCCGACCGCGACGAATCCGACGCGGTCCGGGGCAAAGGATCACCTTTACGTGATCGTTTTGCTCGGGGGCGGCGGGGGCGTGGATAGCCTGCGGGCGTGGCGTTGGAGACCTCGGCCGAGCGGCCGGTGCCGGTACGACGGGTGTCGCAGCTGATGTCCGGCTGGATCGACCGGCTCGGCGCGGTGTGGGTGGAAGGTCAGGTGACGCAGGTCACCCGGCGACCCGGCCAGCGGACGGTGTTCCTGACCCTGCGCGACCCGGCCGCCGACATCTCCGTCCCGGTCACCTGCCGGGCAGCACTGATCGACGAGCTCGCCGGGCTCACCGACGGCGCGCACGTCGTCGTACACGCCAAGCCCAGCTTCTACGTCGCCCGCGGCACGCTGTCGCTCTACGCCGACGAGATCCGGCCGGTGGGGGTCGGCGAGCTGCTCGCCCGGCTCGAGCACCTGAGAAAGGTGCTCGCCGCCGAGGGCGTCTTCGCCGCAGACCGAAAGCGCCCCCTGCCGTTCCTGCCCGGCGTCGTCGGTGTGGTGTGCGGCCGCGCGTCGGCGGCGGAGAAGGACGTGGTCGAGAACGCCCGGCGTCGGTGGCCCGCGGTGCGCTTCCGTATCGAGGAGGTGGCCGTGCAGGGCCCGTCGGCGGTCCCCGAGGTCGGCGAGGCGCTGAAGCGGCTCGACGCCGACAGTGACGTCGACGTCATCGTCGTCACCCGCGGCGGCGGTTCGCTCGAGGACCTGCTGCCATTCTCCAACGAGGCCCTGGTGCGGGCGGTCGCCGCCTGCCGCACCCCCGTGGTCAGCGCCATCGGCCACGAGACCGACACGCCGCTGCTCGACCTGGTCGCCGACGTGCGGGCCTCGACCCCGACCGACGCTGCGAAGCGGGTGGTGCCCGACGTGGCCGAAGAGGCCGCCCGGGTCCGCCAGTTGCACGCGCGGGCCAGGACCGCGGTGGTGTCACTCGTCGAGCGCGAACGGGCGTCGTTGGCCGCGGTGCGCAGCCGGCCGTGCCTGTCCGACCCCCAGGTGATGGTGGAGACACGGCGCGACGACGTGCTGGGTCTGCTCGCCCGGTCACGGCGCAGCCTCTCGGTCTCTCTGGACCGAGCGACGGACAACCTCGCGCACACCAGGGCGCGCGTCACCGCGCTGTCCCCCGCGGCGACTCTGCGGCGGGGATACGCCGTCCTGCAACGGGCCGACGGGCACGTCGTACGACGACCGGCGGAGGTCAGCGTGGGCCAGACGCTGCGTGGGCGGCTGGCCGACGGCGAGATCAGTGTCGAGGTGCGGTCCACCTAGGCTGGCCCGCATGGCATCGAACGCCGGCGACCGGCCGGGCTACGAGCAGGCCCGCGAGGAGCTGGTCGAGGTCGTGCGGCGGCTGGAGACCGGCGGCGCGACCCTCGAGGAGTCTCTGGCGCTCTGGGAGCGGGGAGAGGCGTTGGCCACCATCTGCCAGGAGTGGCTCGACGGGGCGCGGGCCCGTCTCGACGAGGCCAAAGCCGACGTCGTGGAGAGTGACGGCTCACCCGCCTAGCGGCGGCACCGGTGCCTCAGGGCGCCATCCTGATCGGGTGCGGAAACCGGTGGATATCTCCTGGTCGGTTGTCGGCCGGATCGACTATCATCGAACACATGTTCGAGACGATGCTTCGGCCGGCGGCGGACGACGGGGCTGCCGTCTCCGCGTTGGACACCGGCACGGTGTCGCGCTGGGCGGGGGCGCTGGCCGGGCTGGACCGCACCGTCGACGACGCGGAGCGGATCGACCAGCTGCGCGTGTTGGAGGAGCTGAAGTCCGCGGCCGCGGCCGCGCAGGCGGTGGTGACCGCGGACTTCGCCGCCTCCCAGCGTTCGGCGCAGGCCGCGGTCGGGGTGCCGGCCGCCGAGCCGGGCCGCGGGGTGGCCGCCCAGGTGGCGCTGGCCCGGCGGGACTCGCCGGCCCGCGGCTCCCAGCACGTCGGGCTGGCCCGGGCGCTGGTCGGCGAGCTGCCGGCCACCCTGGCGGCGCTGCGGGCCGGGCAGATCAGCGAATGGCGGGCCACCCTGGTCGCCCGGGAGACCGCCTGCCTCTCGCCCGCGGACCGGCGGAC
>JBOGDY010000124.1:0-6545 GCA_050742955.1 Actinomycetes bacterium
CACACCGTGACGCTCGTCGAAGGGGTGGTCGCGCAGCAGGCCCGCATCGACGAGCTGCTGACGACCTACTCGCAGGGCTGGTCGCTGGACCGGATGCCGGCGGTGGACCGGGCCATCCTGCGGCTCGGGACCTACGAGCTGCTGTGGTGCGACGACGTGCCCGACGCGGTCGCGATCAACGAGGCGGTCGCGCTCGCGCACGACCTGTCCACCGACGACTCACCCGGGTTCGTCAACGGCCTGCTGGCCCGGCTGCTCGACCTCAAGCCGACGCTGTCCCGCTGACGCCGCGCCCCCGCCGCCCCCCATCACCCGCGTGGAAATGATCACGCGACCGTGATCGTTTCACCGTGACAGCGGCCAATTGGCCTAGGTCAGGGTCAAATGATCACGCCACCGTGATCATTTCGCGAAAGGCCGGGCAGGGCCGCGTCAGTCGAGGGCGCGGCGGGCCTCGGGGTTGAGCACGCCCCAGGTGATCAGCTGTTCGGTCAGCTGGCTGGGGGACTCGTCGTAGATGACGGCCAGCGTGCGCAGGTCGTCCTGGCGGATCGAGAGCACCCGGCCGTTGTAGTCGCCGCGCTGCGCCTGGATGGTGGCGGCGTAGCGGGCCAGCGGCCCGGCCCGCTCGGCCGGCACCACCTGCAGCTTTTCCAGGTCGATGATCAGCCGCGGCGGCGGCTCGGCCGCGCCGCCGGGCGAGCTGTCGGGCAGCAGCTCGGAGACGGGCACGCCGTAGAAGTCGGACAGCTCGGCGAGACGCTGCACGGTCACCGCCCGGTCGCCGCGCTCATAGGAGCCCACCACGACCGCCTTCCAGCGACCCTTGGACTTCTCCTCGACGCCGTGCAGGGACAGTCCCTGCTGCGTCCGGATCGCCCGCAGCCGGGTCCCGAGCGCCCTCGCGTAGTCGGTCGGCATGTCCTTCTCGCTTCCCCCCTGGTCACCGCAGGTGGTCGCTTGCCGGTCCGCAAGCGGGACCCACCCTCGACACGTCGGTATCGTCGTGACGCTCCGTGACGTTACGACGGAACGATTGCCCGGAGCAACCGGATCGGTGAGAAACGGAACGGTTGTCGGGAAAACGTCACCCGTACGGCGGTGCGCCGACGCCTGGGCCCGACCCCGCTGCTAGCCTGCCCGCGCACGGCCCTGACAGCAGCACGACACGGAAGCAGCGTCCTTTAACGACCCGTCCGGTGAGGCGGGGAAGGAGGCGGTCGGCGGATGACGCCTACCCACGGCAAGACCGCGCCGGCGGAGCACACAGAGGCTCCCGCGGCGCGCCCGGTGCTCGAGGCACCGGACATCGCGCGGGCACTGACCCGCATCGCGCACGAGATCCTGGAACGGAACAAGGGCCCCGAGGGCATCGTGCTGCTCGGGATCCCCCGTCGCGGAGTCCCGCTGGCGCACCGGCTCGCCGCTCGGATCGCGGCGGTCGAGGGCACCCAGGTCCCGGTCGGGTCCCTCGACGTGACGATGTACCGCGACGACCTGCGGCTGCGGCCGGCCCGCGCCCTCGAGCACACCGACCTGCCGCCGGGGGGCATCGACGGCCGCACCGTGGTGCTCGTCGACGACGTCCTGTTCTCCGGCCGGACGATCCGGGCCGCCCTCGACGCCCTCAACGACCACGGCCGGCCGCGCCTGGTCCAGCTCGCGGTCCTCGTCGACCGCGGGCACCGCGAGCTGCCGATCCGGGCCGACTACGTCGGCAAGAACCTGCCCACCGCCAGGGACCAGCGGGTCGGGGTGCTGCTCACCGAGTGCGACGACCACGACGCCGTGATCATCTCGGGAGGCCCGTCATGAGGCACCTGCTCTCGGCCGCCGACCTGTCCCACGACGAGGCCCTGCTGGTGCTCGACACCGCCGAGGAGCTCGCGCAGGTCGCCGACCGCCCGATCAAGAAGCTGCCGACCCTGCGCGGCCGGACCGTGGTCAACCTCTTCTTCGAGGACTCCACCCGTACCCGGATCTCCTTCGAGGCCGCCGCCAAGCGGCTGTCCGCGGACGTCATCAACTTCGCAGCCAAGGGCTCCAGCGTGTCCAAGGGCGAGAGCCTCAAGGACACCGCCCTGACGCTGGAAGCCATGGGCGCCGACGCCGTCGTCGTACGCCACTCGGCCTCCGGCGCCCCGCACCGCCTCGCCCACTCGGGCTGGATCGGGGGTGCCGTGGTCAACGCCGGCGACGGCACCCACGAGCACCCCACCCAGGCGCTGCTCGACGCGTTCACGATGCGCCGCCGCCTCTGCGAGACCGCGACCGGCCGCGACCTCGCCGGCCGCCACGTCACGATCGTCGGCGACGTGCTGCACTCGCGGGTCGCCCGGTCCAACGTGCTGCTGCTGCACACCCTCGGCGCGGAGGTCACCCTCGTGGCGCCGCCCACGCTGCTGCCGGTCGGGGTCGAGCACTGGCCGTGCGCCACGTCCTACGACCTGGACGGCGAGCTGGCCAAGAGCGACGTGGTGATGATGCTGCGGGTGCAGCGCGAGCGGATGGGGGCGGCCTTCTTCCCCAGCGCGCGGGAGTACTCCCGCCGCTACGGCCTGGACGCCCGGCGGATGGCGCTGCTGCCCGACCACGCGATCGTCATGCACCCCGGCCCGATGAACCGTGGCATGGAGATCGCGGCGGAGGTCGCCGACTCGGCCCGCTCGACCATCGTCGAGCAGGTCACCAACGGGGTGAGCGTGCGGATGGCGGTGCTCTACCTGCTGCTGTCCGGAGCCGACGAGGGAGTCGACACATGAGCACGTACGTCGTGAAGGGGGCCCGGCTGCTCGGCGGGGAGGCGACCGACCTCGTCCTGGAGGACGGCGTCGTGGCCGAGGCCGGCACCGGCCTGAGCCGGGCCGGTGGGCAGGTCATCGACGCCGACGGCCTGGTCGCCCTGCCCGGGCTGGTCGACCTGCACACCCACCTGCGCGAGCCCGGACGCGAGGACGCCGAGACCGTCGAGACCGGCACCGCCGCGGCCGCGCTGGGCGGGTTCACCGCGGTGCACGCGATGGCCAACACCGACCCGGTCGCCGACACCGCCGGCGTCGTCGAGCAGGTCTGGCGGCTCGGCCGCGAGGCCGGGCACTGCGACGTCTACCCGGTCGGGGCGGTCAGCGTCGGGCTGCGCGGCGAGGCGCTGGCCGAGCTCGGCGCGATGGCCGACTCGGCCGCCCGGGTGCGGGTCTTCTCCGACGACGGCCGGTGTGTGTCCGACGCGGTGCTGATGCGCCGGGCGCTGGAGTACGTCAAGGCATTCGGTGGCGTGGTGGCCCAGCACGCGCAGGAGCCGCGGCTGACCGAGCAGGCCCAGATGAACGAGGGCGAGCTGTCCGGGGTGCTCGGCCTGCAGGGCTGGCCGGCGGTCGCCGAGGAGGCGATCATCGCCCGCGACGTGCTGCTGACGGCGCACGTGGGGTCCCGGCTGCACGTCTGCCACGTGTCGACGGCCGGGTCGGTGGAGATCCTGCGGTGGGCCAAGTCCAAGGGCTGGAACGTCACCGCCGAGGTCACGCCGCACCACCTGCTGCTCACCGACGAGCTGGCCGCGACCTACGACCCGGCCTACAAGGTCAACCCGCCGCTGCGCACGAGCGCGGACGTGGAGGCGCTGCGGGCGGCACTGGCCGACGGCACGATCGACGCGGTCGCCACCGACCACGCCCCGCACACGCACGAGGACAAGGACTGCGAGTGGGCCGCCGCTGCGATGGGGATGCTCGGTCTCGAGACGGCGCTGTCGGTGGTGACGGAGGCGATGGTCGAGACCGGGCTGCTCGACTGGGCGGGGGTGGCCGACCGGATGTCGACCCGGCCGGCCCGGATCGGTGGCATCGACGGCGCCGACGGTCACGGCCGGCCCCTCGAGGTCGGTGCGCCGGCCAACCTGGTGCTGCTCGACCCGGCCGCCCGACGCACCGTCGACCCCTACGCGCTCGCCTCACGAAGCCGCAACACCCCCTACGCCGGACGCGAGCTGCCCGGGGCGGTCGTCGCCACCTTCCTTCGCGGGCGACCCACCGTCGCCGACGGGAAGCTGGCGTGACTCCCGCGCTGCTGGTGCTCGAGGACGGCCGGACGTTCCGGGGCGAGTCCTACGGGGCCGTCGGCGAGACGTTCGGCGAGGCGGTGTTCTCGACGGGGATGACCGGCTACCAGGAGACGCTGACCGACCCGTCCTACCACCGGCAGGTCGTGGTGATGACCGCGCCGCACGTCGGCAACACGGGTGTCAACGACGCCGACCCCGAGTCGGGCCGGATCTGGGTCAGCGGCTACGTCGTGCGCGACCCGGCCCGCCGCGCCTCGTCCTGGCGCGCGAGCCGGACCCTCGGCGACGAGCTAGCCGCCCAGGACGTGGTCGGCATCAGCGGCGTCGACACCCGGGCGCTGACCCGGCACCTGCGCGAGCGGGGCGCGATGCGCGTGGGCGTCTCGTCCACGGAGACCGACGAACGCGCACTGCTCGAGCGGGTGCGCGCCACCCCGGCGATGGCGGGCGCCGAGCTGACCGGCGAGGTCACGACGCCCCAGCCGTACGCCGTGGCCGCGGCCGGCGAGCGGCGTTTCACCGTGGCCGCCCTCGACCTCGGCATCAAGCGGATGACGCCGACGCGTATGGCCGAGCGCGGCATCGAGACGCACGTGCTGCCGGCGACGTCCGGCCTCGAGGATGTCCTGGCGGTCGGCGCCGACGGAGTCTTCCTGTCCAACGGACCGGGCGACCCGGCGGCCACGACCCACGCGGTCGAGCTCACCAGGGCGCTGCTCGAGCGGCGGGTGCCGGTCTTCGGGATCTGCTTCGGCAACCAGATCCTCGGCCGAGCGCTGGGGCTGGGCACCTACAAGCTGCGCTACGGCCACCGCGGCATCAACCAGCCGGTGCAGGACCGGGCCACCGGCAAGGTCGAGGTCACCGCCCACAACCACGGTTTCGCCGTGGAGGCACCCGTCGAGGGACGGTTCGACACGCCGTACGGGTCGGCTGAGGTCTCCCACGTCTGCCTCAACGACGGGGTCGTCGAAGGCCTGCGCTGCCACGACGTACCGGCGTTCTCCGTGCAGTACCACCCCGAGGCCGCGGCCGGACCGCACGACGCGGCCTACCTGTTCGACCGGTTCACCCAGCTGCTGGAGGCCCGCCCGTGACCCACCCCCCTCCCACCACCCTTTCCGCGTTGATCATGCGCAAGTGGTCGCGACCACTTGCGCATGATCAACGGGGAGGGGTCTGGCGGAGGGGGCTTTCTGGGCGTGCGGGGGGTGGTCGCTGATGCCCCGCCGCACCGACATCGCCAGCGTGCTGGTCATCGGATCGGGGCCGATCGTCATCGGGCAGGCGTGCGAGTTCGACTACTCGGGGACCCAGGCCTGCCGGGTGCTGCGCGATGAGGGCCTGCGGGTGGTGCTGGTCAACTCCAACCCGGCGACGATCATGACCGACCCCGAGTTCGCCGACGCCACCTACATCGAGCCGATCACCCCCGAGATCGTCGCCAAGGTCATCGAGAAGGAGCGCCCCGACGCGCTGCTCGCGACCCTCGGCGGGCAGACCGCGTTGAACGCCGCGATCGCGCTGCACGAGGCGGGCGTGCTCGAGCAGTACGGCGTGGAGCTGATCGGCGCCAACGTCGCGGCCATCGAGGCGGGGGAGGACCGGCAGAAGTTCAAGTCGATCGTTGCCAGGATCGGCGCGGAGTCGGCGCGCAGCCTGATCGCGCACACCCTCGACGAGTGCCTGGCCGCCGCCGACGAGCTGGGCTACCCGATCGTCGTACGGCCGTCGTTCACCATGGGCGGCGCAGGCTCCGGCCTGGCCCGCGACGAGGCCCAGCTGCGTCGGATGGCCGGTGCCGGCCTTCAGGCGAGCCCCACCACCGAGGTGCTCCTGGAGGAGTCGGTCCTCGGCTGGAAGGAGTACGAGCTCGAGCTGATGCGCGACCGCGCCGACAACGTGGTGGTCGTCTGCTCGATCGAGAACCTCGACCCGATGGGCGTGCACACCGGCGACTCCATCACCGTCGCGCCGGCGATGACGCTGACCGACCGGGAGTTCCAGCGGCTGCGCGACATCGCGATCGACGTGATCCGCGCCGTCGGCGTGGACACCGGCGGCTGCAACATCCAGTTCGCAGTCAACCCGGTCGACGGCCGCATCATCGTCATCGAGATGAACCCGCGGGTGTCGCGGTCGAGCGCGCTGGCCTCGAAGGCGACCGGCTTCCCGATCGCGAAGATCGCCGCGAAGCTCGCAGTCGGCTACACCCTCGACGAGATCCCCAACGACATCACGCGGGAGACGCCGGCCTCCTTCGAGCCGACGCTGGACTACGTGGTGGTGAAGGTGCCGCGGTTCGCGTTCGAGAAGTTCCCCGGTGCCGACCCGACGCTGACCACGCACATGAAGAGCGTCGGTGAGGCGATGGCGATCGGCCGCAGCTTCACCGAGGCCCTGCAGAAGGCGCTGAGGTCGCTGGAGCGGGCGGACGCGCCGTTCGACTGGCCGGTCGACCGCGACCACTTGCGCATGATCAACG
>JBOGDY010000125.1:0-6543 GCA_050742955.1 Actinomycetes bacterium
ATATCGAGTATCCGGATCCCTTATCGCTCAAGGCACCCCTTTCCGCACTGGGCGCCGACGTGCCGGTCGAACCAGCACCGGTACCCGCCCTCGTGGCCCACCTCGCCGGCCCTCGCCGTCGCGGCGAGCTCCGATGAGATGCCCATGCCCTCGGGCCAGCTAGCCAATCCGGGTGACCTTGAACGGAGCCGCCACGAGATCGACGACAGGCGCGTAGATGCCTGCGGCGGTGGCTTGCTCCACGGCAGCCGCCTGTGCCTCTGCTGACTCCCAGTCGGCGATCTCGACAAGCCCGTCCGCGCTGTCGAGCGCCTCGTACACCGTGCTGCCTAGGAAGCCGGGTGCATCTGGTCCGTGGGCCGCGGAGATGTTCTCGAGCAGCCCCCTGAGATGGGCTCGCTCCCCGGGCATAGCCTGGAATTCGATGACGACCTTGATGGCCATGAGGCCCCTCTCCTGCTAGTGGAGCGCTCGATGTCGTCGCTCGGGGCGGGTGCCTAGTCCAGATGCTACGACCCGGCGAGACGGCCGAACCCTCGTACAGGGCACGTTTGCGACCGAGGAGCGACTCGCCTTGCACAGAGGTGGCTTGACGGACAGTTTCGAGAGGCTGCGCACGGCCATCGAGCCAGATCCGTAGGTGGCGATCAGTGCCGCTAGGGCCCTCTGGGTCACCGAGACGTCGACGGTGTAGCGGACGCCGACTCGCCAGCCGCCGGTCGCGCGGGCCCGATGTGGCCGAGCAACTTGGCGACCTACCACTCGCCGTCGCCGTGGAGGACGAGAAGTGCGGTCCTGGTGACCCGCGAAATCGGCGGCCAGACCTGAGGGCCGATCGCGTGGCCACAACCGAACCTCAGGCGCACTGTCCCTCGACACCGTAGGCGACAGTACAGGCAGCACCAGCCGGTGGCGTGGGCCGATCAGTGCCGGGCCGTTACTTCCGGTGACGGCCCGTTGAATGACTCGAAGTAGTCATGGGGTTCGGCGTGGCCGCGGAGCAGAGTTTCGATCACACGCTTCTTCAGCAGGGTACCGACGAGAGGAACCGTCATGAGGCTGCGAGTTCGGCTGGTCGTTACCGCGGTGCTGCTGGCGTTCATCGGGTTCGGGGCGTTCGGGACGCTCGGAGCGTCGGCTGGCCAGGCGCCGCCGATCTTCCCGCACCGGCACCTTCTGGTAACTCCCGAGGGCCTGATCCCGGTCGGGCCGGCCGTTTGCGAGAACCCAAACCTGCAGAGCGCGTTCAACCAGTTCCACGCCAAGATCCACGTGGGCCCCGCGAACACCGCTTTCGATCATTCCCACAACCCGGTAGACATCAGGTCGGCCCTCTGCTGATGACGAGCATCGTGGTCCACGCGATGGCGCGGCCCATGGCGATCCAGGCGGCCCAGTTCTGACGTGGGGGGGCGTCAATGAGCCCGGCTGCCGCCGTGACGACCACGAAGTCGTGCTCGGTGAGCAGCGGTGCGAATTCCTCGCGGACGAGGTCTGAAACGAGGCATCCACTCACCGACTCTTGGCCTGGGGTCCAAGAGTCACGCCCTCAATTCGGCATGTGATCGACTTCATCCCACCGGACGGAGATCACAGCGAGGACCACTTCGGGGGATGAACGGACAGGGCGGACGCGACGATCAGAGGATCGGCGCGGGGTCGTAGGAGGCGGCGGCCGGGTGACGGCGTAAGACGTCCTCGACCCGGGCCACGACGGCGGCGACCTGGGCGCCGGCCGCACCGGTGAACGACCCCGGGTCGGCGACCAGCCGGTCGAGGTCGGCCCGCGAAAGGCCGAGCCGCGAGTCGGCCGACAGCCGATCGAACAGGTCGTTCCCGGCCGCCCCGTCCTCGCGCATCGCGAGGGCCACCGCGACCGCGTGCTCCTTGATCGCCTCGTGGGCCTGCTCCCGGCCGACGCCGCCGCGGACCGCGGCCATCAGCACCTTCGTCGTGGCCAGGAACGGCAGGAACCGGTCCAGCTCGCGACGGGCGACGGCCGGGTAGGCGCCGAACTCGTCGAGCACCGTCAGGAACGTCTCGAACAGCCCGTCGGCGGCGAAGAACGCGTCCGGCAGCGCCACCCGGCGTACGACCGAGCAGAACACGTCGCCCTCGTTCCACTGCGCGCCCGCGAGCTCACCCACCATCGACAGGTAGCCGCGCAGCACCACCGCGAGCCCGTTGACCCGCTCGCAGGAGCGGGTGTTCATCTTGTGCGGCATCGCGCTCGAACCGACCTGGCCGGCCTGGAAGCCCTCGGTCACCAGCTCCTGCCCGGCCATCAGCCGGATCGTGGTCGCGAGCGACGACGGTCCGGCCGCCAGCTGCACCAGGGACGACACCACGTCGAGGTCCAGCGACCGCGGGTAGACCTGGCCGACGCTGTCCAGCACCCGACCGAACCCCAGGTGCGCGGCCACCCGCGACTCGAGGTCGGCGAGCCGCGCGGGGTCGCCGCCCAGCAGGTCCAGCTGGTCCTGCGCGGTCCCGACCGGGCCCTTGATGCCGCGCAGCGGGTAGCGCTCGAGCAGCCCCTCGACCCGCTCGACGGCGACCAGCAGCTCCTCTGCCACCGAGGCGAACCGCTTGCCCAGGGTGGTCGCCTGGGCCGCGACGTTGTGGCTTCGCCCGGCGATCACCAGGTCCGAGTGCTCGAGCGCGAGCCGGGCCAGCCGGGCCAGGGTCGCGACGGCTCGGTCGCGCAGCAGCACCAGCGACTCGCGGATCTGCAGCTGCTCGACGTTCTCGGTCAGGTCACGGCTGGTCATGCCCTTGTGCACGTGCTCGTGGCCGGCCAGCTCGGCGAACTCCTCGATGCGCGCCTTGACGTCGTGGCGCGTCACGGCCTCGCGGCGGCGGATCGAGTCGAGGTCGACGAGCTCGACGACCTTCTCGTAGGTCTCGATGACCCCGTCCGGCACGTCGACCCCGAGGTCGCGCTGCGCGGTCAGCACGGCGAGCCAGAGCCGCCGCTCGAGCACGACCTTGTGCTCGGGGGACCACAGGCGGGTCAGGTCGGCGCTGGCGTAGCGCGCCGCGAGCACGTCCGGGATCGGCTGCATGGTCTCCTCACGGCTCCCGCGACTTGTCAGACTCTCGCGCAGGTTCTGTCGCGCGAGAGTCTGACAAGTCTCCCGGGGTGGTGGCGGCGAGGGCGATGTCGGTGCGGAAGTGCCCGCCGTCGAGGTTGATGCGTGACATCGCCTCGTACGCCGAGGCGCGCGCGCTCGCGATGTCGCCCCCGGTGGCCGTGACCGACAGCACCCGACCCCCGGCACTGACCAGCGAACCCTTCTCGTCACGGGCCGTTCCCGCGTGCAGCACCAGGGCGCCGGGCACCGCGGCGGCCTCGGCGAGCCCGGTGATGTCGTCGCCGCGGCGTGGGTCGGCGGGGTAGCCGGACGCGGCCAGCACCACGGTGACCGCCGCGTCGGCGGACCACTCCAGCGGACCCAGCTCGGTCAGGCCGCCGCTCGCGGCCGCCGTCAGCACGCCCGCGAGCGGCGTGCGCAGCCGGGCCAGCACGACCTGCGTCTCGGGGTCGCCGAAGCGGGCGTTGAACTCGATGACGCGAACCCCCCGCGAGGTCAGCGCGAGGCCGGCGTAGAGCAGGCCGGCGAACGGCGTGCCCCGACGGCGCAGCTCGTCGACGGTGGGTTGCAGCACGGTGGCGAGCACGTCGTCGACCAGCCCGGCGGGCGCCCAGGGCAGTGGTGAGTAGGCGCCCATGCCGCCGGTGTTCGGCCCGGTGTCGCCGTCGCCGACGCGCTTGAAGTCCTGCGCGGGCACGAGAGGGACGACGGTGGTGCCGTCGCTGAGGGCGAACAGCGAGACCTCCGGCCCGTCCAGGAACTCCTCGATGACCACCCGGTCGCACCCGGCGGCGTGGGCCAGCGCCTCGTCCCGGTCGTCGGTCACGACCACGCCCTTGCCGGCGGCGAGGGCGTCGTCCTTGACGACGTGGGGAGTGCCGAGCGCGTCGAGTGCGGCCGCGGCCTCCTCCTTGCCGGTGCAGACGACCGACCGCGCCGTGGGCACACCGGCGGCTGACATGACCTCCTTGGCGAACGCCTTGGACCCCTCGAGCCGCGCCGCCTCGGCGGACGGGCCGAAGCAGGTGATGCCGCGCGCCCGGACCGCGTCCCCCGCGCCGGCCACCAGCGGGACCTCAGGGCCGACGACCACGAGGTCGGCAGCCACGCCCTCGGCGAGATCGGCGACCGCCTCCGCGTCCGCGGCGTCGAGCGGACGCGTCTCGGCGATCTCGGCGATGCCGGCGTTTCCGGGGGCGCAGACCAGGCGGTCGACGGCCGGGTCGGCCGAGAGGGCCAGCACCAGCGCGTGTTCGCGGGCCCCGGAGCCGACGACCAGGACCTTCACCGGCGCCAGAACTCCCACCACCGGCGGCCCCCCGGGGCGGCCGCGCCGACGACCTCCTTCTCGACCGGGTCCGCCGCGGCCGGCAGGCTCGGTGACCCTCCCGGCCGCTCCGGTTCGTCCGCGGGGGGGCGGGTGCGGCGGGCGGGTTCCGCCTCGGCGTCCGGCAGCTCCGACACCGGTTCCTCGAGCTGGGGGTCGTAGCCCTCCAGGCCGGTCGCGCTCTCCACCGCCCGGGCCAGCGCGTAGACCTTGTCCATCACCTCGACGGCCTCGACGTCGGACCGCCAGTGGGGCACCCGGATCGAGACCTCGCCGGAGAACAGCGCCAGCTCGATGCCGGTCGCCGGGTGGGTGAGCTCACGGCTCTGCTCGTCCTCGAAGACCTCGACCTGGTCGAGGATGGCGCGGGCGCGCGGCAGGATGCGGTCCCACTGCTCGAGCTCGACCGACGTGAGCGGTCCCGGGTCGCCCTCGTCGTAAGACTCCTCGATGGCGTCCAGGGCGTCCTCGAAGGTCTGCCCCGGGTCTCGCCGGATGAAGTAGATGTCGTAGCTCACGGGCCTGACGGTAGCCTCTCCGGCCGCCTGCCTCAGACGGACACGGCGTATCGGTCGGCGACCGATAGCGCGTCGTCGAGGATGGCGAGCCCCTCCTTCGCCTCCGCGTCCGTGATCGTGCACGGCGGCACGGCGTGCAGCCGGTTGTAGTTGGTGAAGGGGAGCAGGCCTCGCTCCTTGCAGGCCGCCACCAGTGCCCCCATCGCCTCCGACGTCCCGCCGTAGGGCGCGAGGGGCTCGCGGGTGCCCTTGTCCGTGACCAGGTCGAGCGCCCAGAAGACACCCAGCCCCCTGACCTCCCCGACACTGGGGTGGCGCCCGGCCAGCTCCCGCAGGCCCGGGCCGAGCACCGTCTCGCCGATGCGCGCGGCGTTCTCGATGATGCGTTCACTGCGCATGGCGCCGATGCTGGCCACCGCCGCGGCGCAGGCCAGCGGGTGTCCCGAGTAGGTCAGCCCGCCCGGGAAGACGCGGTCCTTGAACGTGTCGGCAATCGGGTCGGAGATGACCACGCCGCCTAGCGGGACGTAGCCGGAGGTGGAGCCCTTGGCGAAGGCGATCAGGTCGGGGGCGACGTCCCAGTGGTCGACCGCGAACCACTCGCCGGCGCGGCCGAAACCGGCCATCACCTCGTCCGCCACGTAGACGATGCCGTGGCGGTCGCAGATCTCGCGGACCCCGGCGAGGTAGCCGTCCGGCGGCACCAGGATGCCCGCGGTGCCCGGGATGGTCTCCAGCACGATCGCGGCGATGGTGCCCGGCCCCTCGAAGGCGACGGTCTGCTCCAGGTGCTCGAGCGCCCGCCTGCCCTCCTCCTCGACGCTGCTCGACCAGAACGGCGACCGGTAGGGGTAGGGGCCGAAGAAGTGCACGATGCCGGTCGCACCGCCGTCGTTGGGCCAGCGGCGCGGGTCACCGGTCATCTGCACGGCGGTGGCGGTGTTGCCGTGATAGCTGCGGTAGGTGGTCAGCACCTTGTGCCGCCCGGTGTGCAGCCGGGCCATGCGCACCGCGTTCTCGATGGCGTCGGCTCCGCCGTTGGTGAAGAACACCCGGTTCAGGTCGGCCGGTGCCAGCTCGGCGATGAGCCGGGCACACTCCGAGCGCTGGTCGTTGGCGTGCTGCGGCGCGACGGTGCACAGCCGCAGCGCCTGCTCGCGGATGGCCTCGACGACCTTCGGGTGCTGGTGGCCGATGTTGGTGTTGACCAGCTGGGAGGAGAAGTCGAGGTAGCGCCGCCCCTCGTGGTCCCAGACGTGGCAACCTTCCGCCCCGGCGACAACCATCGGCGCCAGCGCGCCCTGGGCCGACCAGGAGTGGAAGACGTGGGCCCGGTCGAGGTCGTAGGTGCGCCTGCCGGCAGCGGGGTCCGGGGTCACGGCGGCCATGGGCGCAGCCTACGAGGCGCCGGCCACTCGGCGTACGGGGCCGGCCCACGCCACGGAGGGTGACGAGATCCGACTCTCTGCTCACATGGAGTCACGATGATCCGCGGGTGTCAACGGATCCGTGACCAGACGGCCAGCCGGTCGTTGTGCCCGCTGCCGCCAGACACCAAACAGGTGCGGGCAGCCCGTCGCCGACCAGGCGACTGCCGGGGACA
>JBOGDY010000126.1:0-6513 GCA_050742955.1 Actinomycetes bacterium
AAGGAGGGCCACCGCCAGCTGTGCGGGAAGGTCAGCGGCGAGGTCGTCCAGGAGTTCATCGACGCCTACCCCGCAACCGACGCCCCCGAGCCCAACGCCGCCTGACCCCTCCCCGAAATGATCACGGTCCCGTGATCAACTGCCCCTGACCGCGCCCAATTGGCCACAGTCAGGGGCAACCGATCACGGTTGCGTGATCATTTCGGGGCGCCTCGAGCCGGCGGGGTCGGGGGGCGGCTCGCGCCGGAGAGGCTCAGGCGGACGGCTCGTCCGGGGTGAACCGGATCGTGTGCGGTGCCACGACGGCATCGACCCAGACCCGGGCGCCGGGGAACAGCTCGTTGCCCTCGCCGACATCGGCGCCGTCACCGACGACGACCCCGTCGAGCACCGTGCCGGAGCCGACCCGCGCCGCGACACCGACGACCGAGTCGCGCACCACGGCGCCCGCGTCGACGCGGGCGCCGTCGAGCAGCACGCTGCCCAGAACGGTCGCACCGGCAGCGATGACGGAGCCGGCGCCCACCGCCGTACCGCCTGTCACGCACGCGCCGTCGGCGACCCGAGCGCCGTCGAGCAGCAGCCGGTCCCCCACCGGCCCCGGCAGCGCCGGGGAGGGCGCGCGGCCCAGCACCAGGTCGCGCGAGCCCCTCACGTAGGCAGCGGGCGTCCCCAGGTCGAGCCAGTAGGCCGCGTCCACGTGGCCCACGAGCAGCGCACCTCCGGCCAGCAGGCCCGGGAACGTCTCCCGTTCGACCGAGACCGGCCGGCCGGTCGGGATCGCGTCGATGACGCGCCGGGCGAACACGTAGCACCCGGCGTTGACCCGGTTGGTCACCGGCTCGGGAGTCTTCTCCAGGAAGGCGGTCACCCGGCCCGCGTCGTCGGTGGGCACGCACCCGAACGCGCGCGGGTCGTCGACCTCCGTGAGGTGCAGGGTGACGTCGGCCCCGGCGGCGGAGTGGACCGCGAGCTGCGCGGCGATGTCGTGCCCGGACAGGACGTCGCCGTTGAGGATCACGACGGGCTCGTCGGGCCCGCTCGTGAGCAGGTCGGCGACGTTGCGGATGCCGCCACCGGTGCCCAGCGGCTCGCGCTCGGTGACGTAGTCGATGGCCAGCCCGAGCCGGGAGCCGTCGCCGAAGTGGGCGGAGAAGACCTCAGGGCGGTACGACGTGGCGAGCACGACGTGGTCGATGCCGGCCGCCGCGGCGCGGGCCAGCACGTGGCTCAGGAACGGCACGCCCGCGGTGGGCAGCATCGGCTTGGGGATGTTGACGGTCAGTGGGCGCAGCCGGGTGCCCCTGCCCCCCACGAGCAGCACCGCCTCGGTCATACGGTGACCTCGGCCACCGCCCGCTCGTAGGTCCGGACATGGGCCTCCGCGCAGGACGCCCAGGTGAACTCCTGCGCCCGCTTCAGCCCGGACTCGGCCAGTCGCGTGCGACGTTCCGGGTCCTCGATCAACCGGCGCAGGCACTCGGCGATGCCGACGGCGTCGGGCTCGGTGTAGTCGACCGCGTCCCCGCCGACCTCCGGCAGCGACAGCCGGCGGGCGGTCAGCACCGCCGCGCCGCAGGCCATCGCCTCCAGCACCGGCAGCCCGAAGCCCTCGGCCTTGCTGGGGTAGGCGACGATCATCGCGCCCCCGAGCAGGCCCGGCAGGTCGGCGGGACGGAGGTAGCCGGGGCGCACGATCTTCAGGTGCGGCGGCACCTCGGCGACCGCCTGGTCGACGGCGTCGTCCCACCCGCTGCTGCCGGCCAGGACCAGCGCCGGCGGCTCGTCGAGCCCGTCGACGGCGCGCACCCACCCCCGCACCAGGTCGGGCACGTTCTTGCGGCGCTCGAGGACCCCGAGGAAGGCCACGTAGGGCTGGCCGTGCAGGCCGAGCCGGTCGGAGACCCGGCGCCGCTCGGCCTCGCCCGGCTGGTGGAAGGTCGTCAGGTCGACGCCGTGCCGCACCACGTCGATGGCGTCCTGGTCGGCCTCGACCAGCCGGACCAGCTCGTCGCGCGTCGCCCGGGAGGGAACCACGACGCGCGCGGCACGGCGTACGGCGGTGCGCGTGGCCGACCGGTAGAAGCCGGCCCGCACCGCGCTGTGCAGCTCGGGTTCGGAGAAGAAGGTCACGTCGTGCACCGTCACCACGACCGGCACGGAGACGTGCAGCGGCATCGTGTAGAAGGGCGAGTGGACCACCTGCGCCGACACCTGCTGGGCGACCAGCGGCAGCCCGGTCTGCTCCCACGCCAGCCGGGCCGGCCGGTGCGAGATGGCCGACGGCCCGGGCACCACCTCGGCCCCGGGCGCGAGACGGGAGAAGCGTTCGGCGTCCGAGCGCTGGCACACCGTGACGAGGTCGATGCCGGTGGCGTCGAGCGACCCGATCAGGCCGTCGACGTAGCGGCCGACGCCGCCCCTGTCGGCCGGGACCGCGGTCGCGTCGACGAGCACCCGAGGGGTCACCTCGTCATCACGTCCCGATCACTCCTGCCCGGTGCTGCGGTCGTCGGCCACGTCCGTGACCATCTCCGGGCAGCCTACGCCGCGGCGCCCGCCGCTGGGGGAGGCTGCCCACCGGATGGGGAGGACGGCGCCGCCGTCAGCCGCGGAAGGTGACGTATCTGGTCGGGAGGCCCCTCGAGTTCCAGTCCCGCAGGGAGAACTTGGGCGAGCGGACCACTCCGATCGACGTCTTGCCGTCGCGGTTCCAGTCGCCGACGACTGTCGCATCGGTGCTGCGGCCGTAGCCGAAGCGGAAGTCGACGGCACCGGACGAGACCCTGTTGCGCAGCACCCACGTGCCGGACCGCCACACGCCGATCGAGTCCTTGCCGTCGCCGTTCCAGTCGCCGGCCACCGGACGGTCGGTGGCTCTCCCGTAGACGAAGCGGTAGCGCGTTGTCCCGGTGCTCACCTTGTTACGGAGGTACCAGGTCGACTTTCGTTTGACGCCGATGCCCAGGCTGGTGCCGTTCCAGGACCCGACGACCGGCCGGTCGCCCGCTCGGCCGTAGGTGAAGGACAGCTGCGGGCTTCCCGTGCTCAGCGAGTTGCGCAGGTACCACCGGCCCTTCCGGAAGACGCCGACCGACTCCTTGCCGTTGCCGTCCCAGTCGCCGACGACCGGGATGTCCCCGGCCTGACCGAGCCGGAACCGCCTGATCCACTTCCCGTTCATGTGCAGCGCGACGGATCCGTCCCGCCACCACCCGGCGTCACTGTCGCCGTCACCGTCCCAGTCGCCGACGATCGGCTTGGCCGCGGCGCCCCCGATCTTCCGGGTGGAGAGGGTGAAGCCGGGAGAGCGCATCCCGAACGCCTGCCGTACGTCCCAGCCCTCGATGTACCGCGTCACGAGCTTGCCGCCCGCGATGCCCACGACCTTCACGCCGGCCCACCGCGCCTGCGTCCCGCGGGCGGGGACCGAGATCGTGCTGATCTCCGAGAACCCGAGACGCTTGGCCGCACTGCCCCAGGAGAAGCCGCTGCTCCAGGACCGGTAGGGGTTGTCCGACGCCCTGTCCCACCGGGAGTCGTCCACGGACCTGAGGAACGGCGCGTAGAGCCCCCAGACGTAGCGCTCGTCCTCGCTGAAGCCGCCGAACGACGAGGAGTAGAGCGTGTCGATCAGGCCTCCGGAGGTCGACCTCACGACCCGCCCGGTCGTACTGTCCACGGCACTGCGCCATCGGTAGTTGCGACCGGCGGAGTCACGGTAGGCCGCGTCCTCGGCCTCCTTGGCGTAGCCCGTGTAGTTCTGGTCCGCAGGAGTCGGCATCAACACACGCCCGGACCGCTTCGTAGCGTAGGTACGCGCCGCGACTGCCTGCGCCTTGAGTGCCTCGTGTGATCCGTTGGTCCAGGACACCGGGACCTCTGCGATGCCCCACAGGTACTTGTCCATGGCGTTACCGGAGTTGCTGTTCTGGATCACCTGGATGGCGTCCAGGGTGCCGTTGTCGAGGGTGAAGCGAGTGTGGTCCCAGCGCAGCCGACGATCCATGTACACGGAGGAACCCCGGTACGTGGTGAGCCGCACTACCTTTCCGTAGTTGCGAACACGCAGCTGCCCGGCGGAGCCCTTACCGCTCCAGACCTGCCTGCCGGTCGCCTTGTCCCGGAGCACGAAGGCGGTCCTCGTGCTGTTGAGCCGGACCTGCCAGGTGCTGCCCTTGGGCTGCACGCAGGTGGTGGCGACCTGGGCCGGCCCGCAGCTGGTGTACGGCCACTTGACCGACCCGTTCTGGGCCGTCACGTCGGCTCCCCAACCGCCGTCGAGCATGCGCAGCCGGATCATCGTGGGCATCGTGGTCTGGGCCACGGTCGTCCCGGCGTAGTAGCGCTTGAGGATCTCGGTGTGCGTGCAGCCCAGCCGAGCAGCGCCCTGAGCGCCGTACTGGCTCATGCCGAGACCGTGGCCCCAGCCGTGGCCCTTGAAGACCACGTCGGCCGAGCTCGACGCCTTGGGGACGGTCACCCCTCCGGATCCCGGACAGGTGGCGGCCGCGGCCCCCGTGGGCGCACTGACCACTCCGGCCACCACCACGGCGGATGCCGTAGCGGCACGGACGAGCAGCTGCATCGGGGCCCCCTTCACCGGTAGTAGCCGATGACGTCGCCGACGACATGGGTGTAGCCGGACCGGTTTTCGATCTTGAGGTAGCCCCAGCCGCTGAGAGGGACGACGGCGAGGTTCCTGGTCGTGACCCCCGCCGCGGTAGAGAGGTCGGAGGTCCCCGGCGTCGCCGTCCCGTTCTCCCACGCGGTCAGGCTCGTGCGGCTGGTCGCGCCGGTCGCCGTCAGCGTCATCACCACCGCCGTCGCCCCGTTGGGAACGGGCTTGCCGCTGCCGGTGGCATCTACGGCCAGGACCTTGCCCGGACCGAGTCGCTGCTTTGCCGACCCGAGCCCGGTACGGGTGTCCAGCACCCTGGTCGGTGACAGCGCCTGGAAGCGGCCGCCGCCGGTGACCGTCGACGGCGCGTAGAAGCCGACCACATCGATGACGACGTGGGTCGTCGCGCTGTAGTTGCGCAGGGTGAACCGGCCGGAGGCCAGCTTGGCCACCGTTCGGTTCGCGACCGACCCGTGGTTGGAGTAGTGCAACGCGGTCGTGCCGGCGGAGGACGTGTTCGACGGGAACACCGCGAGGTGACCGGGCTGGGTGTTGGAGCCGAGGGCTGTGACGTTGAGGACGGCACCGGTCATCTGCGACGGCCTGACCCCCTCGAGCTCGGGCATCGAGAAGGTGCGCGACTCACTTGGAGCGAGGGCTCCTCCGGTGGCAGGGGTGCTGGCGAGCCGGAACGGGTGCACCGGGTGGTAGAGGTCGCCCGTCCCCGACGTCGGGTAGTAGCCGAGCACGTCCACGACCAGGTCCGTGATCCCGGTGCTGTTGGCGATGCTCACCTTGCCCTCACCGCCGACCGCGGCGACGGTGAAGGCACCGCGGCTGGTGCCGCCGGCGAGGTTCAGAGTCGCCGCAGACGGGCGGGTACGACCCGCGGGCCACACCGTCAGATAGCTCCCACTCGTCGGACACGTGGCAGTGACGTTGACGGCCACCGCGCTGACGCCGCTGGCCGGGACCCCTCCGACGCCGAGGACCTTGACATCCCGCCTGCTGTTGTGGCCGAGCGGTTGGCGACCGCTGGCGCGAGTGTTGTAGATACGGGCCGGTGTGACCGGCACGAACGACACGGCACCCGGCAGCGCCACCTTGCTGGCCGTCGTCGTGGGCGACGTGACCTGTATGGACACACCCTTGTGCCACGGTCTGGCGGTGCGGGACGTGTCCCAGCTCGACAGGGTGAGGTCGTAGGCGCCCGGCCGAACCCATCCACCGGCGGAGTTGTGCAGACCCCACGACGCCTTGATCGGTGAGCTGGGGCTGGCGGTGCCCTTGATCGTGCGGACCAACGTCCCGCGGCATCGCTCGCGCACCTCCAGCCGCCAGCTCTGCGACCTGAGCACACCGGCGGTGACGGTGATCGGCGAGCCCTGGTACGGCTGGCTGCTCGACGACGCCTTCGGGGAGACCAGGGCGGCGCCCATGTAGGAGAGGGCTTTCGAACGGATGGTGGACATGCGCGCGTAGAGGTACTTCCCCGGGCACGCGGTGTAGCCCACGTTCCGGTGCGCGCTGATGACGTTCTTGACGACCTTCGTGCCCGCTCCGTACCGGGACGTGCCCCCGCCCGCCGATGTCAGCGTGGTCTTGCCCGTCGGGTTCCGATAGTGCAGGGAGAGCTTCCAGGCCATCAGCCTGGCTATCGAGTCCACCATGGCGGCGGGCGCCCCCGCGCTGTCGAAGTTGCCGATCGCCGAGACGCCGAACGTGTTCTCGTTGAAGCCGCCGGAATGTGCACCGATGACGGCCCTGCTGATACCGCCGTAGCGCCCCTCCCACAGGCGGCCGAACCGGTCGACGAGGAAGTTGTAGCCGACGTCGGACCAGCCGTTGCTCTTCGTGTGGTAGGCGTAGATGCCGCGGATGATCCTGGGGAC
>JBOGDY010000127.1:0-6477 GCA_050742955.1 Actinomycetes bacterium
CCGCACCCCGGCACCGACGGGTTCGCCGACGACCGGCCCACGGACCGGCGCCGCGGCGACGCCATCGCCGAGCTGTTCACCGCCAACGCCGCCACCCCCGACCACGACGACCCCGACGGGCAGGACGGGCAGGGCGCGGGCGGGCAGGACGGCGAGGGCGGGCGGGACGGGCAGGAGGCCGAGGGGGCCGACGAGGAGGACGAGGGGGCGGATGACCCGGCCCGGCTCTGGACCCGAGACGCCCACCCGCAGCCGGACGCCCACCCTCAACCCGAAGCGCACGGCGGCGGGCCGGACGGGCCGGCGGTGTGCCCGCCGTCGAACGTGGCGATCACCGTGTCCATCGCGCTGGCCGAGCTGCACGCCCGGCTCGGGCAGGTCGGGCTGCTGGGCACCGGCGGCACCCTCACCCCCACCCAACTGCGCCGGCTGGCCTGCGACGCCGCGCTGATCCCCGCCGTCCTCGGCGGACCCGGCCAGATCCTCGACCTCGGCCGCGCCACCCGCGACTGGACCCTCCCGCAGCGCCGCGCGGTCACCCTGCGCGACCAAGGGTGCGCCGCCCCCGGCTGCGACCGGCCCCCCGCCGCCTGCCAGATCCATCACCGCGACCACTGGGAGAACGGCGGCCCCACCGACCTGTGCAACGCCTGCCTGCTCTGCACCTTTCACCACCAACAGGTGCACCGGCAGGGCTGGCGGGTAGTGCTCGCCCCAAACGGCTACCCGGCGTTCATCCCACCCGCCTCGATCGACCCCGACCGAAGACCCCGACAGCACCACCGATACCGACTCGCGCTGCTCACCACCAGACGACGAAACTGATCGCCCGACGCCGATGACCGTCGGCGGCCCGCTGATCCAGCTAGCCCGCCATCTTCTTGGACAGCCCGTCGTCGAGGGCGGCGAGGAAGTCCTCCGTGTTCAGGTAGGGCTGGTCCTTGCCGACGAGCAGCGCCAGGTCCTTGGTCATCTGACCATCCTCGACGGTCTCGACGCAGACCTGCTCGAGCTTCTCGGCGAAGTCGACCACCTCGGGCGTGCTGTCGAGCTTGCCGCGGTGCTCGAGTCCGCGCGTCCACGCGAAGATCGACGCGATCGGGTTCGTCGAGGTGGGCTTGCCCTGCTGGTGCTGGCGGAAGTGCCGCGTGACCGTGCCGTGCGCCGCCTCGGCCTCGACCGTGCCGTCCGGGGTCATCAGCACAGAGGTCATGAGCCCCAGGGAGCCGAAGCCCTGCGCCACGGTGTCGGACTGCACGTCGCCGTCGTAGTTCTTGCAGGCCCAGACGTAGCCGCCCTCCCACTTCAGCGCCGCCGCCACCATGTCGTCGATCAGGCGGTGCTCGTAGGTGATGCCGGCCTTGTCGAAGTCGGCCTGGTACTCCGCCTCGAACACCTCCTCGAAGAGGTCCTTGAAGCGACCGTCGTAGGCCTTGAGGATCGTGTTCTTGGTCGACAGGTAGACCGGGAAGCCGCGCTCGAGGCCGTAGCGGAACGACGCGCGCGCGAAGTCACGGATCGAGTCGTCGTAGTTGTACATGCCCATGGCGACCCCGCCACCGGGGAAGTCGGCTATCTCGATCTCCATGGGCTCACTGCCGTCGGCCGGCGTATAGGTGATGGTCACCTTGCCGGGGCCGGGCACCACGAAGTCCGTCGCCTTGTACTGGTCACCATGAGCGTGACGGCCGATGACGATCGGCTTGGTCCAGCCCGGGACCAGGCGCGGGATGTTGGAGATGACGATCGGCTCACGAAAGATGACGCCACCGAGGATGTTGCGGATCGTGCCGTTCGGCGAGCGCCACATCTTCTTCAGGCCGAACTCCTCGACCCGCGCCTCGTCCGGGGTGATGGTCGCGCACTTCACACCCACGCCGTACCTCTTGATGGCGTTGGCCGCGTCGACCGTCACCTGGTCGTCGGTGGCGTCCCGGTGCTCGACGCCGAGGTCGTAGTAGGCAAGGTCGACGTCGAGGTAGGGGTGGATCAGACGGTCCTTGATGAACGTCCAGATGATCCGCGTCATCTCGTCGCCGTCGAGCTCGACGACCGGGTTCTGCACCTTGATCTTGGACACGGAGGCTGCTCCTCGTGATGGTGGGTGACGCCGTCCGGGCGCCGGGAGGTCACTAGATGAGGTCGAGCGCCTTCACGGCGTCGCGCTCCTCGGTGAGCTCGCGCACGGACGCATCGATGCGGCCACGCGAGAAGGCACTGATCTCGAGGTCCGGAACGACCTCCCACCGACCCGCCCGCGAGGTGACGGGGAACGACGAGATCAGTCCCTCGGGCACGTCGTAGGAACCGTCGGAGACGATCGCCGCCGACGTCCAGTCGCCGGCCGCGGTCCCGTTGACCCAGTCGGAGACGTGGTCGATCGCCGCGTTGGCGGCCGACGCCGCCGACGAGGCACCGCGCGCGTCGATGATCGCCGCCCCGCGCTTGGCGACGGTGGGGATGAAGTCGTTCTCCAGCCACGCCTGGTCGTCGACGACGTCGGCGGCGTTCTTGCCCCCGACCTCGGCGTGGAAGATGTCGGGGTACTGCGTGGCCGAGTGGTTGCCCCAGATCGTGAGCCGGCGGATGTCCCCCACGGCCGTCCCGGTCTTCTTCGCCAGCTGGGTGAGCGCCCGGTTGTGGTCCAGGCGGGTCATCGCGGTGAATCGGCCCTTGGGCACGTCCGGTGCGTGCGACGACGCGATCAGCGCGTTGGTGTTGGCCGGGTTCCCGACGACGAGAACTCGCACGTCGTCTGCGGCGCCCGCGTTGATGGCCGCGCCCTGCGGCTTGAAGATGCCGCCGTTGGCCTCCAGCAGGTCACCGCGCTCCATGCCCTGGGTGCGCGGCCGCGCACCCACGAGCAGCGCGATGTTGACGCCGTCGAACGCGGCGCCCGCGTCGTCGGTGATGTCGATGCCGGTCAGCAGCGGGAAGGCGCAGTCGTCGAGCTCCATCGCGGTGCCTTCGGCTGCCTTCAGGGCCGGCGGGATCTCCAGCAGGCGCAGGCGGACCGGCACATCGGGGCCGAGGAGCTGGCCCGAGGCGACCCGGAACAGCAGCGCGTAGCCGATCTGCCCGGCAGCACCGGTGACGGTGACTGTGGCGGGACTGGCAGCCATCGGTGACCTCCCTCTCGCGGTCGTCGAGGCTATCCCAGCGGCCCGTGCCGCTCGAACACGGGAGCGGTCACTCCGGGGCCGGCGGGACCACCAGGGCCAGCACGACCAGGGTTACGCCGAGCACGAGCAGGACGAGCACGTCGAAGGCGCGGCTGCGTACGACGAGGAGCCCGACCCGCCGGGCCGGCAGGACCGTTCGGGCCACCGCGGCCACCAGCACCGACGACCCGATCAGCAGGCAGCCGGGCCGGAAGTGGTCGAGCGCGACCAGGACCAGACCACCGAAGCCGGACCCGAGCACGAGCAGCAGGGGCCACTGGCGGCCCACCCAGCCGCCACGGATCGGCGGCCGGTCGTCGAAGTCGCCTGCGTCGTACGGCTCGTCCGGTGGGGGGTCATGCGGGCCGCGCAGCGGCGCATCGTCGCCGGTCACGCCACCGTCCCCGCCGCCACGTGGGCGGCGGCCCTCTCGGCGGCCTCGACCACGTTGAGCAGCAGCATCGCCCGGGTCATCGGCCCGACCCCGCCTGGCATCGGCGCCACGAAGGCAGCGACGTCGTGGACGTCCGGCGCCACATCGCCGACCAGCCCCGCGTCGGTGCGGGTGATGCCGACGTCGAGGACCGCAGCCCCGGGCTTCACCTCGGCGGCCGTCACCAGGTGCGGGACGCCGGCCGCCGCCACGACGATGTCGGCGGACCGCAAGTGGGCGGCGAGGTCGCGGGTGCCGGTGTGGCACAGCGTCACGGTCGCGTTCTCGGTACGCCGGGTCAGCAGCAGGCCCAAGGGTCGCCCGACGGTGACACCGCGCCCGACGACGCAGACCTCCGCGCCGGCCAACGCCACGTCGTACCGGCGGAGCAGCTCGACGATGCCGCGCGGCGTGCACGGCAGGGCCGCCTCGCGGCCGAGCACCAGCCGGCCGAGGTTGGTCGGATGGAGGCCGTCGGCGTCCTTGGCCGGGTCCATCCGTTCGAGGACCGCGTTGGCGTCGAGGCCGCGGGGCAGCGGCAGCTGGACGATGTAGCCGGTGCAGGCGGGGTCGGCGTTGAGCTCGTCGACGACGTCGTCGACCTCGGCCTGGGTGGCGGTCGCCGGCAGCTCGCGGCGGATCGAGGCGATGCCCACCTGCTGGCAGTCGCGGTGCTTTCCCGCGACGTAGGAGTGGCTGCCCGGGTCGTCGCCCACCAGCACGGTGCCGAGCCCGGGCTCGATGCCCAGCTCGCGGAGCCGGTCGACCCGCACCTGCAGGTCGGCCCTGATCGCTGCCGCCGTCGCCCTGCCATCGAGGATCGTCGCGCTCACGGTCGCCGAGTCTGTCACGCCCGCCCCGGCCCGCGACGAAACGCGGTGGCAAGTCAGTGCGCGAAGTGCCGGGTGGCGGTGAGGTACATGGTCGCGCCGGCGTCTGCGGCGGCGGCCACCACCTCGTCGTCGCGCACCGAGCCGCCAGGCTGCACGATCACGCGAACGCCGGCGTCGAGCAGGATCTGAAGCCCGTCGGTGAACGGGAAGAACGCGTCGGACGCCGCCACCGACCCGGCGGCGCGGTCGCCGGCGCGCGCGACCGCCAGGCGGGCCGAGTCGACCCGGTTGACCTGGCCCATGCCCACACCGACGGTCGCCCCGTCGCGGGCGAGCAGGATCGCGTTGGACTTCACCGCACGGACCGTCCGCCAGGCGAATCCGAGGTCCCGCAACGTCGAGTCGTCGACCGGCGCGCCGCACGCGAGCGTCCATCCCTGCGGGTCGTCGCCCTCCGCGGCCACCGTGTCGACCGACTGCATGAGCAGCCCGCCGCTGACCTGCCGGATCTCCGTCCCGCCGCGTCGCAGGTCGGGGCAGCGCAGCAGCCGGACGTTCTTCTTCCGGGTCAGCACGGCGACGGCCGCGTCGTCGAAGGCAGGCGCCACGACCACCTCGGTGAAGACGTCCGCCACCTGCTCGGCCAGCTGCTCGGTCACCGGGCCGTTCACGGCGATGACGCCGCCGAACGCCGAGACCGGGTCGCAGGCGTGCGCCTTGCGGTGCGCCTCGGCGATATCGGCGCCCACCGCCACACCGCACGGGTTGGCGTGCTTGATGATGGCCACGCACGGCTCGTCGTGGTCGTAGGCAGCGCGCCGCGCTGCATCCGCGTCCACGTAGTTGTTGTAGGACATCTCCTTCCCGTGCAGCTGCTCGGCCTGGGCGAGACCCGGCGCCGTGAAGCCGGACCGGTAGATGGCCGCCCGCTGGTGCGGGTTCTCGCCGTAGCGCAGCACAGCCGCGCGGTCCCAGGTGGCCCCGACCCAGGCCGGCCAGCCGGTCCCGTCGTCGGTGGGGGCCAGCACGTTGCCCATCCAGGAGGCCACGTGCACGTCGTACGTCGCGGTGTGCACGAACGCCTCGGCCGCCAGCCGCTGCCGCTGCTCGAGGGTGAAGCCGCCGGCCGTCACCGCGGCGAGCACGTCCGGGTAGCGCGCCGGATCGACCACGACGGCCACGGACGGGTGGTTCTTCGCGGCCGCCCGGACCATCGACGGACCGCCGATGTCGATCTGCTCCACGCACTCGTCCGGGCCCGCGCCGCCGCGGACGGTCTCCGTGAACGGGTAGAGGTTCACCACCACCAGGTCGAACGGCGCCACGCCGAGCTCCTCGAGCTGGGCCCGGTGGCTGTCGCGCCGCAGGTCGGCGAGGAGACCCGCGTGGATGATCGGGTGCAGCGTCTTGACCCGGCCGTCGAGGCACTCGGGGAACCCGGTGAGGTCCTCCACCCGCGTCACCGGCACCCCGGCTGCCGCCACCTGCGCGGCGGTCGAGCCGGTGGACACGATCTCGACGCCGGCCGCGTGCAGGCCACGTGACAGCTCGTCCAGGCCGTTCTTGTCGTAAACGCTGACCAGGGCACGTCGTACGGGGCGCTGGCTCACGGGATCGTGACCTTCCTTCCGGTGACCGTGAAGCCCTCGCGGGCCATCCGGCCGACGACGTCGACGAGCATCCGGCGCTCCTCGACCTTGATCCTCTCGTGCAGCGTCGCCTCGTCGTCGTCGACCTCCACCGGCACGCAGGTCTGGGCCACGATGGGTCCGGTGTCGACCCCGGCGTCGACGAGGTGGACGGTCGCGCCGGTCACGCGTACGCCGTGGGCCAACGCGTCCCGGACCGCATGGGTGCCGGGGAACGCCGGCAGCAGCGCCGGATGGGTGTTGACCACGGGCGGCCCGGCAAGGAAGTCCGGACCCAGCAGCCGCATGAAGCCGGCCGAGACCACCAGGTCCGGACGGTGCGCCGCGACCGCCGCGGCGAGGGCCCGGTCCCAGGCGGTGCGGTCGGGGTGGTCGCCCTGTGGGACCACAAAGCCGGGCAC
>JBOGDY010000128.1:0-6436 GCA_050742955.1 Actinomycetes bacterium
GTAGAGCATCAGGCCGATGTACCGCAGCCGCCCGACGCACGTCTCGGAGCACACGGTCGGGATCCCGACCTCGACCCGGGGGAAGCAGAAGGTGCACTTCTCCGCCTTGCCGGTGCGGTGGTTGAAGTAGATCTTCTTGTACGGGCAGCCGGTGACGCACTGCCGCCAGCCGCGGCACCGGTCCTGGTCGACGAGCACGATGCCGTCCTCGGCCCGCTTGTAGATCGCACCGGACGGGCAGGATGCCGCGCAGGACGGGTTCAGGCAGTGCTCGCAGATGCGCGGGAGGTAGAACATGAACGTCTGCTCGAACTCGAACTTCACCTTGTCGGCGATGTCCTTGAGAAGGACGTCCTTCTCGCCGTGGTCCGGCGACCCGCCGAGGTCGTCGTCCCAGTTGGCCGACCACGAGATCTTCATGTCCTCGCCCGAGATGAGCGACTTGGGTCGGGCGACGGGGGTGTGCTCCTGCAGCGGTGCGTTGGTCAGCGTGTCGTAGTCGTAGGTCCACGGCTCGTAGTAGTCGTCCAGGGTCGGCATGACGGGGTTGGCGAAGATGGTGAGCAGCTTCTTGGCGCGACCGCCGCCCTTGAGGCGGAGTCGCCCGCGCTTGTTCAGCTCCCATCCCCCGCGCCAGCGCTCCTGGTCCTCGTAGCGACGGGGGTAGCCCTGCCCGGGCCGGGTCTCGACGTTGTTGAACCACACGTACTCGACGCCGCTGCGGTTGGTCCACGCCTGCTTGCAGGTGACCGAGCAGGTGTGGCAACCGATGCACTTGTCGAGGTTCATCACCATCGCCATCTGGGCCATCAGTCTCATCGGGGCGCTCCGCTCGCGTGCATCAGTACTCGACCTCCTGGGAGCGCCGCCGGATGACGGTGACCTCGTCGCGCTGGTTTCCGGTCGGCCCGAGGTAGTTGAACGCGAACGACAGCTGGGCGTACCCGCCGATGAGGTGGCTCGGCTTGATGAGCAGCCTGGTCAGCGAGTTGTGGATGCCCCCGCGCCTGCCCGAGGTCTCGGACCTGGGCACGTCGATGAGCCGGTCCTGGGCGTGGTGCATGTACACGGTGCCCTCGGGCATCCGGTGGGACACGATGGCGCGGGCGACGACGACCCCGTTCCGGTTGACCGCCTCGATCCAGTCGTTGTCGCTGACGCCGATCTTGGCGGCGTCCTCCTTGCTCATCCAGATCGTCTGGCCGCCGCGGGACAGCGACAGCATGAACAGGTTGTCCTGGTACTCGGAGTGGATGGACCACTTGTTGTGCGGGGTCAGGTAGCGGACCGTGAGCCCGAGCTCGCCGCTCTCCCCGACTCGAGGCTCCCCGAACAGCGCGCTCATGTTCAGCGGCGGCCGGAACACCGGGAGGCCCTCGCCGAGCTCGGTCATCCAGTCGTGGTCGAGGTAGAGGTGCTGCCGGCCGGTGAGCGTGTGCCACGGCTTGAGCCGCTCCACGTTGATGGTGAACGGCGAGTACCTGCGCCCGCCCGTCTCCGACCCGGACCACTCGGGGGAGGTGATGACCGGCACCGGTCGCGACTGGGTGTCGGCGAAGGTGATCTGCTTGCCCTCGTGCTCGGCCGCCAGGTCGGCCATCGGCTGCCCGGTGCGCTTCTCCAGCTTGTGGAATCCCTGGGTGGCCAGGTGCCCGTTCGTGGTGCCCGACAGCGCGAGGATCATCTCGCACGCGTCGACGTCACGGGCAAGGGACGGGCGTCCGTCCGCGGGACCGCCGCGCACCGCGCCGTTCTTGTGCCGGAGGTAGTCGACCTCGCGCGTCACGTCGTAGGTGACGCCTTTCGTGGTCGTCCCGAGGTTCTCCATCAACGGGCCGAGCGCCGCCATCTTGGCGCCGATCGCGCCGTAGTCGCGCTCGACGACGACGAGCTTGGGCATCGTCCTGCCGGGCACCGGTTCGCAGTCCCCTGCCTTCCAGTCCTGCACGACGCCGTGCGGGTTCGCCATCTCGTCCGCCGTGTCGTGCAGCAGCGGCACGGCGACGACGTCCTCGCGCACGCCGAGGTGACGCTCCGCGAGCCGGCTGAACGCCTGCCCGATGGTCATGAACGCGTCCCAGTCGGTTCGCGTCTGCCACGGCGGAGCGATGGCCGGGTTGAACGAGTGGATGAACGGGTGCATGTCCGTGGTGTTCAGGTCGTGCTTCTCGTACCAGGTGGCCGCGGGAAGAACGACGTCGGAGAACACCGTGGTGGACGTCATCCGGAAGTCCAGCGACAGCAGCAGGTCCAGCTTCCCGTCCGGGGCCTCATCTCGCCACACCACGTCGCGGGGACGCTTCTCGGGCGGTGCCTCGGCGGCACGAACCGACGAGTCGGTGCCGAGCAGGTGCTTGAGGAAGTACTCGTTGCCCTTCGCCGAGGACCCGAGCAGGTTCGCTCGCCAGACGGTGAGCACACGGGGGTGGTTCGTGTCCGCGTCCGGGTCCTCGCAGGCGAACCGCAGGCGGTCGGACTTCAGCTCCTCCACGACGTACTCGCCGACAGGCTTCCCGGCGGCCTTTGCGTCGTCGGCCAGTGAGAGCGGGTTGCGATCGAACGTCGGGTACGACGGCATCCAGCCCATCCGCGCGGACTGGGCGATGATGTCGGCCGTCGTCTTACCGGCGAGCTGTCCCTCGCCGGTGGTCGCCGACAGGGTGTCGGCGCCGAAGTGGTCATAGCGGAACTGGTCGGAGTGCAGGTACCAGTACGCCGTCTGGATCATCTGCCGGGGCGGGCGCGACCAGTCCAGCCCGAACGCGAGCTGCGCCCATCCGGTGACCGGGCGGCACTTCTCCTGGCCGACGTAGTGGGCCCAGCCGCCGCCGTTGACGCCCTGGCAGCCGGTCAGCGTGGTCAGCGCCAGGAACGACCGGTAGATCGTGTCGGAGTGGAACCAGTGGTTGGTGCCCGCGCCCATAAGGATCATCGAGCGCCCCCTGGACTCCTCCGCGTTCGCGGCGAACTCCCGTCCGATGCGCTCGGCCTTCGCGGCCGGCACGCCGGTGATGGTCTCCTGCCAGGCAGGTGTGCAGGGCTCGGTCGCGTCGTCGTACCCGGTGGGCCATGAACCCGGCAGCCCCGGCCGGGCCACGCCGTACTGCGCGAGCATCAGGTCGAACACGGTGGTGACGAGATGCCCCCCGACGCGCCGCACGGGCACGCCACGGCGCAGGGAGGAGGCGGCGCCGTCGGGCGCGTCGAAGCGCGCCAGCTCGACCGGCACCGGCTCCTCGTCACCTCCTGCCGCCGTCAGCAGCGGGTCGACTTCGGACAGGTCGAGGTTCCAGCGCCCGGCACCGGCGTCGCCGAACCGGAACCCCAGCGAGCCGTTCGGCACGACCGGCCGCCCGTCGGCGCCGAGCAGCACCGTCTTGAAGGCCGCGTTCTCGGCACCCATCTCGTCGTCGAGGTCGGCGGCGGTCAGGAACTTGCCCGGCACGTACGCCTCGCCCTGCCGCGCGAGGTGCACGAGGAACGGCAGGTCCGTGAACTTCTTGACGTACTCCGTGAAGTACGGGACCTGCCGGTCGACGAAGAATTCCTTGAGCGTCACGTGGCCCATCGCCATGGCGAGCGCCCCGTCGGTGCCGGGCTGTGCCGCGAGCCACTCGTCGGCGAACTTCACGTTGTCGGCGTAGTCGGGCGACACCGCGACGACCTTCTGCCCGCGGTAACGCGCCTCCGCCATCCAGTGCGCGTCGGGAGTCCGCGTCACCGGCACGTTCGAGCCCCACATGATGAGGTACCCGGCGTCCCACCAGTCCCCGGACTCGGGGACGTCGGTCTGGTCGCCGAACATCTGCGGGGAGGCCACCGGCAGGTCCGCGTACCAGTCGTAGAACGAGAGCATCGACGCGCCGATGAGCGACATGAACCGGGCGCCCGACGCGTGCGAGACCATGGACATTGCCGGGATGGGTGAGAACCCGGCAACCCGGTCCGGCCCGAACCGCTTGATCGTGTAGACGTGCGCCGCGGCCACCATCTCGGCCGCCTCCTCCCACGTCGCACGGACCAGGCCGCCCTTGCCGCGGGCCCGCTTGTAGCGCCGGGACCGCTCGGGGTCGGACACGATGTCGGCCCATGCCAGCACCGGGTCGCCGATGCGGGACTTCGCGTCCCGGTACATCTCGAGCAGCACCCCGCGGACGTAGGGGTAGCGCACACGAGTGGGCGAGTAGGTGTACCAGGAGAACGCGGCGCCGCGGGGGCAGCCTCGCGGCTCGTACTCCGGCTTGTCCGGACCGACAGACGGATAGTCGGTCTGTTGCGACTCCCACGTGATGATGCCGTCCTTGACGTACACCTTCCACGAGCACGAACCGGTGCAGTTGACGCCGTGCGTGGACCGGACCACCTTGTCGTGGCTCCACCGATCGCGGTAGAAGTCGTCGGCGCCGCGACCGCCGACCTGGTGCAGCGTCCGGAGGTCGTCGGAGACCTCCGCACGGGTGAAGAACCGGCGCGTCCTCACCAGGGCGTCGGTCAGCGGATCATCCAGGGCCGCCCCGCCCCGTCTGGTGCTGCCGGCCGGCGCCGCGTCGCTCGTCGTCACGGGGAACATTCCCTCCGTCGATCTTCGCGCTTGCCTCAACTTAACGCTGTGTGCCCGGTCCGGTACATGGCAGGGGCGCGGGCACCGGCCGGGTCGTGCACAGCCCGCGTCTACCGTCAGACATCACTGGAAACGCTGCGCCACTTCGACATCGGGCTCAAGGGGCTTTGGTCCCGGTTGCCACCACCGCATCACGCCTCGCCATTCATGGACCACGTCGTTCATATCCAGCTGTCAGCCGGCCGCGGCGTCCACCGCCTCCTGCAGCCCGGCACCGCGTCGTGCTCGGCGGTGAGCTCCGCGACCGCGCGCAGTGCCTGGCATCCGCAGTAGTCACACACTGGTCTGTTCCGTCGGTCTGGGGCGTGCGGGACCGGTCCCCGCGTCTTGTGTCAGCATCGGCGCCGACCGTGGGCCGGCTCTAGGGACCGAGGTCCCGATAGCGGCCGCCGTTCGGCCCCGTTGGCCGCGGGTGCACCCCGCTGCCGGACGGCCCGCACGCTGGGGTCCAAGGTCCGTTGTGCCGTCGCACGGTCCCACGATGTAGTAGCGGTGACGACGATCGAGTCGACCGCGCCTGACGGCCGCGTGCTAGGGGCGGCGCCCCCGACGAAAGGCAGATGGGGATGTCCGAGGAGACCGCAGGACGACCCGCCGCCGCGACCGGCATGGCCGGCAGGCACGAACCGGACCGGACGCCGCTGCTGATGCTGGTCCTGGCGACCGTCGGGTTCATGGTCAACTTCTGGGCCTGGGCACTGATCAGCCCGCTGGGCGCGGCCTACCGCGACGACCTGGACCTGACGGCCTTCCAGCAGTCCCTGCTCGTGGCGGTGCCCGTCCTCGTCGGGTCGCTCGGGCGGATCCCGGTCGGGGCGCTCACCGACCGGCTCGGTGCGCGGGTGATGTTTCCCGCGGTCAGCTTCCTCACGGTCCTTCCGGTGCTGTTCGTGGGGCTGGCCGGTGACAGCCTCGCCCTGTTGCTGCTCGGCGGTTTCTTCCTCGGGATAGGCGGCACGGCGTTCGCCGTCGGCGTCCCGTTCGTCAATGCCTGGTTCCCGCCGGAACGCCGCGGACTGGCTCTCGGCCTGTTCGGCGTGGGCATGGGCGGCACCGCGATCTCCGCCTTCACGACGGTGCGGCTCGCCGACGCGTTCGGCCGCAGCACGCCATTCGTGCTGGTGGCGTGCGTCCTGGCGACGTACGGCGCCGTCGCGCTGTGGTTGCTGCGCGACGCCCCGGGCCGGGTGCCGGCGACCGGCGGGTTCTGGGCCCGGACGCTCGCCACGCTGCGGCTGCGAGCCACCATTCAGCTTGCTTGGCTGTACGCCGTGGGGTTCGGCGGCTTCGTCGCGTTCAGCGTCTACCTGCCGACGTATCTGAAGAACGCATACGACCTCACGCCCGCGGATGCCGCGAACCGCACCGCAGGGTTCGTCGTTCTCGCCGTGGTGATGCGCCCGGTAGGCGGCTGGCTCTCGGACCGGATGCATCCCGTCCCGGTACTGACCGCATGCTTCGCTGCGGCGGCCGCCCTCGCGGCCCTGGCAGCTGTCGAGCTGGATCTGATGCCGTGGGGCACCATCGCGTTCCTGGGACTCGCCGCCGCGCTCGGCGCGTCCTCAGGAGCCGTTTTCGCGCTCGTCGCACGGCTCGCACCGCCCGAGAAGGTCGGATCGGTCACCGGTGTGGTCGGGGCGGCCGGCGGCCTCGGCGGGTTCATCCCGCCACTGCTGATGGGCTCCATCTATGGCCGCACGGGTGACTACAGCCTCGGGTATGTCCTGCTTGCCATGGTCGCGCTGGGCAGCTGTGTTTTCACCGCCACCGTCGTGCGCCGCAACAGCCGCTGAGGCAGGGAAGCTTGGCTCCCAG
>JBOGDY010000129.1:0-6413 GCA_050742955.1 Actinomycetes bacterium
CACCCGGGGAGATCGCGCTCATGGCCTCGTCGACCAGGACGGGTGTGTTGGACATGACCCGTACGACGGGGACACCGCCCGCCAGGTGCTCCTCGATGAACGCCGTCGTGATGCCGGCGGCGACCGAGACGACAAGCCGGTCGGCCGGCACCTGTGGGCCGATCTCGGCGAGCAGCCCCGCCATGTCCTGCGGCTTGACGGTGAGGATGAGAGTGTCGGCGACCGCGGCCGCCTCGGCGCTGCTGAGGGTCTGCACGCCGTACCTGTCGTGCAGCTGGTCGGCACGCTCCGGACGGCGCGCGGTCACCGTCAGGTCCGTGGCCCGACGCCCGGCGCGCAGCATGCCGGACAGCAGCGCCTCGCCCATCCTGCCGGTGCCCAGCACCGCGACCCGCGCCGACATCTGACCGCCTAGCCCTTCGTCGCCACCGACCTGAGGAAGAACGCGAGGTTGGCGGGCCGCTCGGCCATGCGCCGGACGAGGTAGCCGTACCACTCGTCACCGTAGGGCAGGTAGACCCGCATCCTCTCGCCCCGCGCCGCCAGCCGCACCTGCTCGTGGGGCCGGATGCCGTAGAGCATTTGGTACTCGTAGCTGCCTTGCGCGCGGCCGTTGCGCCGCACCAGCTCGCCGGTGATCGCGACCAGACGCGGGTCGTGGGTGGCCACCATGGGGTAGCCCCTACCGGCCATGAGCACCTTGAGGCAGCGAACGTAGGACCGGTCGATCTCGCCCTTGCCCTGGTGGGCCACGGACTGCGGCGCGTCGTAGGCGCCCTTGCACAGCCGCACCCGTGATCCCTCGTAGGCGAGGTCGTGGCAGTCCGCCTCGGTCCGGTGCAAATAGGCCTGAAGGACCGCGCCCGTCTCGGGGAAGTCGCGGCGCAGCTCGCGCAGGATGCCCAGGGTGGAGTCGGTGGTCGTGTGGTCCTCCATGTCCAGGGTCACCGTGGTGCCGGCCGCGTGTGCGGCCTCGCAGATCGCGTAGGCGTGGTCCAGCGCGATCCGCTCACCGTCGCCCGCCAGCGCCTGCCCGACGGCCGACAGCTTGACCGACACTTCGGCGCCGGCGGTCAGCCCGTCCTCGGAGAGCAGCTTGAGCAGGGTCAGGTAGGCGTCGCGGGTCGCCTCGGCCTGCGAGGGCTCCACCGTGTCCTCGCCGAGGTGGTCGAGGGACACCAGCCGTCCCGCCTCGACCAGCCGGCGGGATGCGGCAACTGCCTCATCCGCACCGGTCCCCGCCACGAACCGGGCGACGACCCCGCGGGACACCGGCGCGGTCTCCACCAGGTGTCGCAACCGCCCACTGCGGGACAACGACAGCAGGATCCGCCTGAGCACCTGCCGACCTCCTTCCGCGCGGGACGGCGTCGTCCCGTGCATCGCACAGGCTAACCGGGGGTCTCCGCCGGCCCTGCTCCACCAGCCACGCCCGAGTGCTCGGACTGGGCACGGTGTGGATCCTCGACGGGCTCGAGGTGACGATCGTCGGGGCGATCGCCGGCCGGCTGACCGAGGACGGCAGCGGCATCACCATCAGCGAGAGCCAGATCGGCATCGCCGCCGGTGTCTATGTCGCGGGTGCCTGTCTCGGCGCGCTGTTCTTCGGCTACCTCGCCGACCGCATCGGCCGCAAGAAGCTCTTCATCATCACCCTCGCCGTCTACCTGGTGGCCACCGTGGCCACGGCGTTCTCGACGACCCCGATGTTCTTCTACGTGTGTCGGTTCTTCACCGGTGCCGGCATCGGCGGTGAGTACGCCGCGATCAACTCCGCGATCGACGAGCTGATCCCGGCGCGCGTCCGCGGGCGGGTGGACCTCATCATCAACGGGTCGTTCTGGTTGGGCACCGCGTTCGGTGCGGCCCTGTCCGTCTTCCTCCTGAACGAGAACTTCTTCGCCAAGGACCTCGGCTGGCGACTCGCCTTCGGACTGGGAGCCATCTTCGGCCTCTGCATCCTGATCGTGCGCCGCTACGTGCCCGAGAGCCCGCGCTGGATGTTCATCCATGGCAAGGAGGACCAGGCCGAGGAGAGCCTCGAGGGGGTGGACGAGGACATCACCGTCCGACAGCGCAAGAGCATCGGCTTCGGCCAGATCGCGAAGACGATGGTGACGCTCTACCCGAAGCGATCCGCGCTCGGCCTCGCTCTCTTCATCGGACAGGCGTTCCTCTACAACGCGGTATTCTTCACCTTCGCGCTGGTCCTCACCAATATCCTCAAGGTCGACGCCGCGATTGCGCCGTGGTATCTGATCCCGCTGGCGATCGGCAACTTCCTCGGACCGCTGCTCCTCGGTCGGTTCTTCGACACCGCTGGGCGCAAGGTGATGATCACCTTGACCAATGTCCTCTCGGGCTTGCTGCTGATCCTCACCGGGGTGCTGTTCAAGAACGACTCGCTGAGCGCCACGACCTTGACGTTGATGTGGTGCATCGTCTTCTTCTTTGCGTCCGCCGGTGCCAGCGCGGCGTATCCCACGGTCAGCGAGATCTTCCCGATGGAGAGCCGGGCGATGGCGATCGCGTTCTTCTACGCGATCGGCACCGGGGTGGGCGGCATCGTCGGACCGATCTATTTCGGCAAGCTCATCGAGCAGGGCCGGGACGGCATCGTGACCGGCTACTACGTGGGTGCGAGCCTGATGATCGCTGCGGGTCTGGTCGAGCTCGTCCTCGGAGTCGCCGCCGCACAGCGCTGGCTCGAGGACATCGCCACGCCGCTCACCGGCGAGGAGGGAGACCAGCGCGAACCGGCGCGGGCCGGCGCCGACGACATGCGCAGCGGGCGTCGCTAGTACCACTGAGCCGGCGGGATCAGGCGGTACGTCGGCGCAGCGTCGCCGCACCGACTCCCAGCGCCAGCACGATGCAGCCGACGATCACCCCGAGGTCGGCCCAGACCTCGGGGTCGACCGCCGTCGAGCTCACCAGGCTGCTCATCGCGTCGACCGCGTAGGACAGCGGCAGCGCGGACGACACGGCGTAGAGCACGTCGTTCATCTGGTCGCGCTGTATGAGCAGGCCGCACAGCAGGAACTGGGGCAGCACGACGGCGGGCATGAACTGCACGGCCTGGAACTCCGTGGCCGCGAAGGCGCTGACGAACAGGCCCAGGGCCATGCCGAGCAGCGCGTCGAGCACGGCGACCAGGAACACCATCCCGACCGGGCCGGCCACGTCGAGACCGAGCACGTAGATGGCGAGCGCTCCGGCGAGCCCGGCCTGTATCGCGGCCAGCGCTCCGAACGCCAGCGCGTAGCCGACCAGGAGGTCCAGCTTCCCGATCGGCATCGTCAGCAGCCGCTCCAGCGTGCCCGACGTGCGCTCGCGCAGCGTCGCGACCGAGGTCACGAGGAACATCACCACGAACGGGAAGAGTCCGAGCAACGGGGCGCCGATGCGGTCGAAGGTGCCGGAGCCCTCGTAGATCCACGCAAGCAGGGTGATCAGGACACACGGCACGACCAGCAGCAGGACGAGCGTGCGGTGGTCGTGGCGCAGCTGACCGAGGACTCGTCGGGTCGTGGCGAGCGTGGCGCGGGCACTCATGACGTGACCTCCAGGTTCGAGTCGCGGGTGCCCGCACCGTGCTGCTCGACGAGGGTGAGGAAGGCCGAGTCGACGTCGGGGCGGCCGGTGCGCTCGAGCAGGGCCTGCGGGGTGTCGTCGGCGAGGATGCCGCCGTCGCGCATCAGCAGCAGCCGCTGGCAGCGTTGCGCCTCGTCCATCACATGGCTGCTGATCAGCAACGTCGTCCCCGCGTCGGCCAGGCCGTGGAACAGCTCCCACAGGTCGCGGCGCAGCACCGGGTCGAGCCCCACGGTGGGCTCGTCGAGCACCAGCACCTCGGGAGCGCCGAGCAGGGCGGTCGCCAGCGACACCCGTGCGATCTGACCGCCGGAGAGCCGACCGGCGACCGAGTCGGCGTGGTCGGCGAGCCCGACCTCGCCGATCACCCGGTCGACGTCGGAACGGGGCGCGCCCAGCACGGCGGCGAAGTAGCGGAGGTTCTCGGTGACGCTCAGGTCCCCGTAGACCGAGGGCGCCTGCGTCACGTAGCCCACCAGCGAGCGCAGCGGTGCGCTGCCGGCGGGCTGCCCCAGCACGTCGATCGAACCGGAGTGGATCTGCTGTACGCCGACGATGGAGCGCATCAACGTGGACTTGCCGCAGCCGCTCGGTCCGAGCAGGCCCGTCAGCGTGCCTCGGGGAACAGCGAACGACACCCGGTCGAGCACGGTGCGCCCCCCGCGGACCACCTGCAGATCGCGCACCACGATCGCGTCGTGGCCTAATTTCATCATCTGTTGAATATGCACCTACCAGGGTTGGCGCGTCAAGGGGCCTTGAGCGACCGCGACCACTTGCGCATGATCAACGGCGAGAAGATCAGGCCCCGTCGACGAGGTAGCGCTGCAGGGTCGGCCCGACCAGGGCGACGATGTCGTCCTCGCTGGCAGATGCGACCGGCTCGAGCCGCACCACGTGGCGCAGCATCACCACCCCGACCATCTGGGCCGCCGCCGCGTTCAGCCGGAGCGGGTCGATGGGGCCGGCGGCGTCGGCCACCCGGGCCAGGAGCGCGCTCCCCACGAACTGCCGGAGCATCGCCGCACCCTGCTCGCCGGTCATCGCCGATCGGAGCATCGCCAGCATCGGCGGACGGAACTCCGGGTCGGCCCACGCCGACAGGAAGAGCCGCGCCAACCGCTCCCCCAGCAGCGACGGGTCGCCGGCCAGCACCTGCGGCATCCGCTCCGCCGGGTCGAAGGGCAGGCGCATCGCGGCAACGAACACCTGCTCCTTCGAGCCGAAGTAGTGGTGCACCAGAGACGGGTCGACTCCCGCCGTACGGGCGATGCCACGCACGCTCGCACCGTCGTAGCCCTTCCCGGCGAACTCGCCACGCGCCGCCTCGAGGATCGCCTCCCTGGTGTCGCCGGAGGGTGGCCCCGGTGGCCGTCCGGGTCCCCGTCGGGCGCCCGTCGCGGGGCTCACCGGCGAGCCACCCACAGCCGCGTCACGTAGGCCAGTGACGCGACCCCGCCGGGGTAGGTCTCGTGCACACTCCGCCGCAGCCCGGCGAGCACCTCCGCGCGCGCGGCCGGTGGCAGGTCGGCGACGTAGGAGTGGCTTCCGTAGTCGGTGACCAGGTCCTCGGCGGAGACGGTTCGTGTCCACGGCACCTCGACGCGGCGGACCCAGCGGAACAGGCCCGAGTCGCTCATCGCGGCGCCCCAGTCGGCGTCGCGCAGGGTGTGGTCGTACGCCGAGCCGAACCGTTCCACGGCGGCCACCATGTCGCGCCACCAGTCGAGGCCGTCGACGACCAGCAGGTTCCACCACACCGCGAGCACGCCCCTGTCGTGCAGCACCCGGACCGCCTCGGGCACCGACCGCGCCGGGTCGGTCCAGTGCCACGACTGGGCGTAGGTGACCAGGTCGAAGACACCGTCCCGCAGCGGCAGCGCGTTGCCGTCGCCGACGACGGGGCGGACCCGGGACGTCGAGCGGGAGCGCAGCACCGACAGCACGCCGGGACCGGGGTCGACCGCGACGACGTTCGCGCCCCGCCCGGCCAGTGCACGGGTGGCGATGCCGGTGCCGGCGCCGACGTCGAGCACATCGGCCCGCAGCAGTGGCTGACCGAGGGCCGACTCGAGGGCGTCGAACAGCGGCGCCGGGTAGTCGGGTCGGGCCGCGTCGTAGTCGCTGGCGACGTGGTCGAACGTGTGGCGCGTCACTGCACCGCCTCGGTCGTGGTCGCCGCCGCGGCCAGGTTGAAGCGGGCGAAGGCCAGGCCCTCCGCGAGGTCGGCCTCCCGCTCGTCACGGTTGACCGCGCGCCTGGTGTTGATCTCCAGCACGACCGTCTGGTCGAAGCCACGCCGGGCCAGCCGCTCCAGCACGTCGGCACAGGGTTGACCGCCCCTGCCGGGCACCAGGTGCTCGTCCCGGTTGGATCCGACCCCGTCGGCCAGATGGACGTGGGCGAGCCGGTCGCCGAGGGCGTCGAGGGTCTCCAGTGCGTCCGATCCGGACACCGCGGTGTGGGACAGGTCGAGCGTGGTCGCCGGGCAGTCGAGCTCGAGGACGTCCCAGTGCGGCAGGTAGGCCGCGATCTCCCGGCCGCGGGCCCGCCAGGGGTACATGTTCTCGACGGCGAAGACGACGTCGGTCTCGGACTGCATGCGCGCCAGCCCGTCGACGAACTCGCGCGCGTAGTCGCGCTGCCAGCGGAACGGCGGGTGCACGACCACCGTCGGTGCCCCGACGGCCGCCGCCGCATCCCGGGCGCGGACCAGCTTGGTCCACGGGTCGGTGCTCCACACCCGCTGGGTGAGCAGCAGGCAGGGCGCATGGATCGCCAGGATCGGCACGCCGAACCGGTCGGACAGGCCGCGCAGC
>JBOGDY010000130.1:0-6386 GCA_050742955.1 Actinomycetes bacterium
GCGCCGACCGTCGGAGGCTGCGCGAGGCACTGATCTGGGTGCCGTTCTCCTGCGCACTCGTCCCGCTGGCGCTGCACTGGAGCGGCGCGGGCTGGCAGACCGCGCTCGGCGTGGCCGCGCTGCTCGCCGTGCTGGCGGCCCTCTGTCTCGGCGCCCTGGTAGTCGGAGGGACGGCGCTGCGGCACGTTCACGACGACGAAGGACCGCGCGCCTCGCCCCACTAGGGTGTCCGGCATGAACGACCGCAACGACCGGCTCGTCTGGATCGACTGCGAGATGACCGGGCTCGACCTCGAGCACGACGCCCTCGTCGAGGTCGCTGTCGTCGTCACCGACGCGGACCTGAACCTGGTCGGCGACGGCGTCGATGTCGTGATCAAGCCGCCCCAGGAGGCCCTCGACCAGATGGTCGACGTGGTGCGCGAGATGCACACGGCCTCCGGCCTTCTGGCCGCGCTCCCGGGCGGCCTCAGCATGGCCGATGCCGAGAGGCTGGTGCTCGACTACGTCAGAGAGCACGCCCCGGGCGACCGCAAGGCGCCGCTGGCCGGCAACACCGTGTACGTCGACCGCGGCTTTCTCGCCCGTGACATGCCGACGCTGGAGAAGCACCTGCACTACCGCCTGGTGGACGTCTCGTCCATCAAGGAGCTGGTGCGGCGCTGGTTCCCACGCGTCTACTTCAACTCCCCGGCCAAGCACGGCGGACATCGGGCGCTGGCCGACATCCTGGAGAGCATCCAGGAGCTGAAGTTCTACCGGTCGGCGATCTTCGTCCCCCAGCCCGGGCCGGACACCGACAGCATCAAGTCCCTGGCCGAGCAGTTCACGCTGACGCCCGTCGCCGAAACCGGGGACTGACCGGGGCCCTGCGGCTTGTATGATTTCCCCGCCGCGCAGGTCGCGGTGCACGTGGTGGGTGTAGCTCAGCTGGTAGAGCACCTGGTTGTGGTCCAGGTGGCCGCGGGTTCAAGTCCCGTCACTCACCCCACGAACGCCCTGACGCCGCCGGAAGGCGTCGAGCAGCTCCCGGCAGGTCTCGTCCGACAGCTCGACGGACGGCAGGGATCCCAGGACGCGCGTCGTCGCCTGCATCTGCGCGATGAACCGCAGGCATCCCGAGCAGTCGGCCAGGTGGACGGTGACCTCATGCTCGAGGTCGGCCGGCAGCGTGCCTTCGAGGTAGTCGGTAACCAGCTCGACGAGCGCTTTGCACGTCACCGGTCACCGCCAGGCTCCGCCGGCTCGCCGAGGGGCGCGCCGGTCCTCCTCAACCGTCCGCCCGGGCGTCGATCCGTTACGACCGCGCGGTCACGTGCTCCCGCCCGCCTCGGGCGGCCCGTGATAGCTGCGGAAGGCGGCCATCAGCTCGGACTGGGCGTCCTCGCTGAGGCTCTCGACCGGAACGTGGCCGAGGGCGTCGATCGTGGACCTCATCTGGTCGAGGTAGTCGTCGCAGCCCGGGCACAGCGCCAGGTGGGCCTCGATCTCGGCGCGGGTGCCGTCGTCGAGCACTCCCTCGAGGTAGTCGGTCACCAGCTCGACGAGCTGCTGGCAGCTGATCGCCATGCCAGGCGTGTTCTGGTCGATCACGACGTCACCTCGATCCCGCGGTAGTAGTCCTCGAGCACGGCACGCAACCTCGCCCTGCCCCGGTGCAGGAGCACCCGCTGGTTGGCGGTGCTCACGCCCAGCGCGGCACAGACCTCCTCGGCCGTGAGGCCGTGGACGTCGCGCAGGCTGACCACGGTGCGCTGCCGTTCGGGCAGCGTCTCCAGCGCGGTAGCCAGCTCCCTGCGGATCTCACCGGCGAGCGCGGAGTCCTCCGGACCCGGTTGCCACGGCGTCGGCTTGCCCAGTGGCCGCCAGTTGTGCGGGTACTGGTCGTCGGCTGGTCGGAACCGGTCCGGGTCGACGGTCGGGCCCGACCCGTCGGCCGGCCCGAGCGACGACCAGGGGACCGAGCGGGCCTCGCGGACGCCGCGCGTCTTGGCCAGGTTTGTGAGGATCCGGAACACCCAGGTCCGCAGGGACGACCGGCCCTCGAAGGCGTCCAGCCCGCGCACGACGGCCATCCAGGTCTCCTGCGCGATCTCCTCGGCCGACGCCTCGGTGGAGACGTAGGACCGGGCGACCCGCAGCATCATCGGCGACCACGCCAGGACGATCTCGTTGAACGCGGACTCGTCGCCGGCGCGCAGCCGCCCGACCAGCGCGACGTCCGCCGCTTCGTCCGGCCCGCTCTCGACATCAGCGCCGGCGCGCGGTGCGGGCACGACCGCAGGCGGCGCCGAGGTGGTCTCTGGTCGCATGGTCCGCTCTTCCCTGTCCGACCCCGCTCGCGACTGTAGCCGCGTCGCCCGGGCCGCCCGGGGTGGTTCGAGCAATCCCTCGCGCGTCATGTGGGCCCACTCCCGCGTCCGACCATGACGACTCCGTCCCCCGAGCGCGCGCAGCGTTACGCAGATCGGCGCTGGGCCTCGGAGATCGCCCACGCGGCGTTGACCAGGCCGATGTGGCTGAAGGCCTGCGGGAAGTTGCCCAGCAGCTCCCCCGTCCCCGCGTCGACCTCCTCGGCGAGCAGGCCCACGTCGTTGACGAACGCGATCGCCCGCTCGAACACCGCCTTCGCCCGGTCGACCTGCCCGGCGAGGGCCAGTGCCTGGGCCAGCCAGAACGTGCACAGCAGGAAGGTGCCCTCCTCGCCTGCCAACCCGTCGACACCGCCCTCGGTGCGGTAGCGGTAGACCAGCCCCCGCTCGTCGGTCAGCCGCTCCTCGATGGCGTCGATCGTCGCGAGCATGCGCGGGTCGTCGGCAGGCAGGAAGCCGACGATCGGCATCATCAGGTTGGAAGCGTCCAGCCCGTCGGAGCCGACGTACTGGGTGAACGCCCCTGCCTGCTCACTCCAGCCGTCACGGACCACCATCTCCCAGATCTCGTCCCTGGTGCGCTTCCAGCCGTCGACCTTGTCGGCGGCGCCCAGCTTGTCGGCGAGGGAGATGGCGCGGTCCAGCGCGACCCAGCACATGACCTTGGAGTACAGGAAGTGCTGCGGGTCGCCGCGCACCTCCCAGATGCCCTGGTCCTGCTCCACCCAGTGGGCGGCCGCGGTGTCGGCACAGGCCACCAGGAAGCGCTTGGTCTCCTCGTCGATCGACGAGATCTGGTCGGCCAGCCGGTGCGCCGCACCGAGCAGCTCGCCGTAGACGTCGATCTGCTTCTGGTCCCACGCGCCGTTGCCTACCCGCACCGGCCGGCTTTCCTTCCAGCCCTCGAGATGGGGCAGCTCGCGCTCGCTGAGGTCGTGCTCGCCGCCGACGCCGAACATGATCTGCAGTCCCTGACCTGGCCCGACCCCGGACGCTGCGGCCGTCGTCATGAACGCGAAGAAGTCGTCTGCCTCGTCCGGACAGGCCGCCACCCAGAGCGCCTCCATGGTGAAGCTCGAGTCGCGGACCCACGAGTAGCGGTAGTCCCAGTTGCGCTCACCGCCGACGCCCTCCGGGAGGGATGTCGTGGCGGCGGCGACGATGGCGCCGCTGGGCTGGAACGACAGGCCCTGCAGCACCCGGCCGCTGTGGTGCACGAGGTCGGCCCACGGCCCCTCGTAGGACTGGTGGAGGTCCGACCATGACCGCCACGCGTCGACGGTGCCGTCGACCTGCGCGGAGAGCTCGTCCTGCGACCAGACCCGTGCCGGCGTCTCTTCCAGGGTGCTGCGGTGCAGCGCGAGATGGACGCGCTCGCCGGCGCGCAACGTCGTACGTCCGCGTGCCCGGCCGTTGTCGAGCGCCAGCCCGACGGGGGAGGTCAGCACGAGCCACTCCGCCCCGCCGCGGGCGGCGATCCCGCCGTCCACCGTGGACAGCAGCGGTACGACGAGGCCGTACTCGGGACGGGGCCGGTAGTCGACCTCGACCTCGACCTCGCCGTCGGTGACCGCGACCCGGCGCACCAGCAGGTGGGGCACGTCGGTGCCCAGCCGGTGGCCGCCGTTGTCCGGCCCCATCGCCAGCAGGTCGGTCACGACCAGCGTGCCGCTGTCGGTGGTGAAGGTCGTCTCCAGCGCCATTGACCGGTCGAGATAGCGCCGGGTGCTGCGCCACTCGCCGACCGGCTGGACCTCCCAGTGACCGGCCTCTGCCCCCAGGAGGCGACCGAAGACCGACGGGCTGTCGAAGCGAGGGAACGCGAGCCAGTCGATCGACCCTGCGGTCGTCACGAGGGCGCACGAGTGCCTGTCGGAGAGAAGCGCGTGGTCGCCGATGGGGGTGCTGGACATGGCGGGGCTCCGATCGTTCGTCGTCCCTGACCAGTCGTAGCGGCGCCGAGGGCGTTACGCAGGCGGCGGCTCACCCGAACTGGTCAGCGGCCATCGGCTCCACCCATTGCGCCCGCCAGGCCGGCGGTTCCCACGCCTCGGTCAGGTAGATCCTCTCGCGGAAGACCCTGCCGGCCCGGAACTCCATGATGCCGACGACCTTGTGGGGCCGCACGCCGTCGTAGCGGATCGTGTACTCGTTGACCCACAGGTCGTCGCAGCCGACGGTGCGGTGCATCTCGAAGGTGAGCCGTGCCGGGTAGGCCGTCCGGAAGGCGATGATGCTGGCCCTCCCTCGGATGCGTTCTAAACCCTGGGGAAACTCGAGCACGGCATCGTCGGCGTAGATCTCCGAGGCTCGCACCTCGTCCCGGCCGCAGTGGTCGAAGTGATCCTTGATCATCGCGCGGGCAGCGATCTCATCCATGCCTGGATGATCCGCCGGTTCCGTGGGGCGATCAACATTCCCGGCACTGAGCAGGTCGGGCCGGCGTAACGTCGGCGCGGCCTCGACGACTCCTCCTGGTCCGGCGATCAGGGAGCACACATGGACGAGTTCGACGTCGTCGTGGTCGGAGGTGGCCCGGCCGGGGAGACCGTGGCAGGTCGAGCCGCCGACGGGGGCCTCACCGTCGCCCTGGTGGAACGGGAGCTGGTCGGCGGGGAGTGCTCCTACTGGGGCTGCATCCCCAGCAAGACGCTGATCCGCCCCGGCGACGTGCTCGCCGCCGCCCGACGGGTACCGGGAGCCGCCCAGGCGGTCGTCGGCACCCTCGACGTACCCGCCGCGCTCGCGCAGCGCGACTACATGACCAGCAGCTGGGACGACGCCGGCCAGCTGCCGTGGCTCGCCGACCACGGCATCGAGCTGGTGCGGGGCAGCGGCCGCCTCGCCGGCGAGCGCACCGTCCTCGTCACCCCAGACTTGTCAGACCCTCACGGGGCTCTGACCACGCCGCACCCTGACAGCTCGAGGAGACTGACGGCACGACGCGCCGTGGTGATGGCGACCGGCACGTCGGCGGCCGTGCCGCCGATACCCGGCCTGGCCGAGGCGCAGCCGTGGGACAACCGCGACGTCACGGCGGTGAAGGAGATCCCCCGCCGGCTCGCCGTGATCGGCGGCGGCGCGATCGGGGTCGAGATGGCCCAGGCCTTCCGCCGGCTCGGCAGCGGGCAGGTCACCGTCGTCGAGGGCGCGCCGCGGCTTCTGTTCCGCGAGGAGCCGTTCGCCGGCACCGAGGTCCAGGCAGCGCTGACCGCCGAGGGCATCGAGGTGACCGTCGGCGCCAAGGTCGTCAAGGTCGTGCGCGCCGGCGCCGACGGGCCGGTCGTCCTCGAGCTCGAGGGCAGACAACCGGTCGACGCCGACGAGGTGCTCGTCGCCGCGGGCCGTCGCCCGGCGACCGGCGGTCTCGGCCTCGAGACGATCGGGCTGGAGCCGGGCCGCTACGTCGATGTGGACGACTCGCTGCGGGCCGTCGGCGTGCCCGGTGGCTGGCTGTACGCCGTGGGCGACTGCAACGGCCGCGCGTTGCTGACCCACATGGGCAAGTACCAGGCACGCATCGCCGGCGACGTGATCCTCGGGAAGGACGTGCGCGACGAGGCCAGCGGCCACGTCGTACCTCGTGTGACCTTCACCGACCCGCAGGTCTGCGCCGTCGGGCTCACCGAGGCCGAGGCGCGGCAGCGCGGTCTCGCCGTGCGCGCCGTCACCTACGGAACCGGTGACGTGGCCGGCGCCTACACCCTCGGCAACGGGATCACGGGCACCAGCAAGCTCGTCGTCGACGAGGCGCGCGAGGTGCTGGTCGGTGCCACGTTCACCGGTCCCGGCGTGCAGGAGCTGCTGCACTCGGCGACCGTCGCGATCGCCGGCGAGGTCCCCCTCGACCGGCTCCGGCACGCGGTGCCGTCCTTCCCGACCATCAGCGAGGTCTGGCTGCGCCTCCTCGAGACCTACGGACTGTGAGGAACCCGTGATGCCCGACGTGTCCTTCGACAACCTGTTCCTCGTCACCGTCGTCGCGGTCGCGGCACCGCTCGCGCTCGGCTTCGC
>JBOGDY010000131.1:0-6378 GCA_050742955.1 Actinomycetes bacterium
AAGCAGGTCGCGTTGGCCCGGCCGACCGATCATGGGTTGCCGTTCTCGACCTGGAGCCTGTCCAAGCTGGCCGACTACCTGGTGGCGCAGGGGGTGGTCGAGGACATCTCTCACGAGGGACTGCGCAAGCTGCTCCGCGACGAGGGCGTCTCCTTTCCAGGCCGTCAAGACCTGGAAGACCAGCACTGACCCGGACTACGAGGCCAAGAAGAACCGGGTGCTGGCCCTGTACGCGATCGCCGACGGCAAGAAGGCTCCCGGCGAGGGCGACCCGACCGTGGTGATGTGCTTCGACGAGTTCGGGCCGCTGAACCTGCAACCCCACCCCGGCCGCCAGTGGGCACCGGTCGCGGCCGGTGCCGGCAGCCAGACCCGGCCGCGGCGCAGGCGCCGACGGGCCACCTACAAGCGGCCGCATGGAGTGCGGCACCTGATGGCCGGCTACGACCTGTCCACCGACCGGCTCTACGGGCATGTGGTCAAGCGCAAGGGCCGCACCGAGTTCCTCGCGTTCTGCCGCTACCTGCGCTCGCTGCACCCTGCCCACGTGCGGATCGCGATCGTGCTGGACAACTTCAGCCCGCACCTGTCCACCGCGACCGACGACCGGGTCGGGCAGTGGGCGGCGGCGAACAACGTCGAACTGGCCTACGTCCCGTTCTACGGCTCGTGGCTGAACCGGATCGAGGCCCAGTTCACCGCCCTGCGCTACTTCGCGCTCGACGGAACCGACCACCAGGATCACCGCGAGCAGGCCAGCATGATCCGCCGCTACATCGCCTGGCGCAACCGGCACGTCACCGACCCCCGGCTACGCAAAGTCATCAAACGCGCCGCCACCATCAAACGGGCGAAGGTTGCCTGACGCGGTACTAGCTAGGGAAGCTAGCCGGCGCGACGTGATGTAAGTGCCCACACGCGCGCGGCCGCAAGAGCCCCCAGCCCGTTGGTGGCCCAGTGCAGGCCGGCGGGTGCGAGAACGCTGCCACTGCGCCGCCGGAGCTCGGCGAGGACCAAGCCGGCGGCTGCCGTGAACGCGACCGTCCCGAGCACTGTGAGCAGGGCACGCGAGCCCGATGCACCACGATCATCAGCCAGTGCGATGTTGGTCTGCATCAGCTTCAGCGCGGGGAGCACATGCCAGATCCCGAACAGCGCCGCGGTCACGCCGGTGGCGACCGACGTTCCGAAGTCATGCGCCAAAAGTCCCCACAACACGCTCCGGAATGCGATCTCCTCGAACAGGACCGTCGTGAGGGGAATCGTCACGAGGGCCACGAGAAGCGCCGCGCCCGGTCCTATCCGGTAGCGCGTGTCTCGGAACGCACCTCGCGTGGACGGGATGGCGACGGCGGCCAGGTAGGCGACGGCAACGGAACCGGCCGCCACGCCCCCGTATATCACTCCCGGGAGCAGGTCGTCCCGGGCCAGGCCCAGCTGCTCCCAGGTCAACCCAGCGCCTCGGGCCACGAGCAGCAGCACCAGTGCGGCCAGCGGGCCGGTCACCAACTGCAGTCGGGGTGGCCCGAGGTGCACCCACAGGTTGACCGCGACCAGCACTACGAGCACAACGGCCAGAGCGGCAGTGCTGCTCACGGGCTCGCAGAAGTCAAGCCCGCGTCAGGGCACTGCTCTTCAGCCGCTCGTACTCTTCCGCGGTCAGGTCGCCGGCTTCGCGGAGCTGCGCGAGCTTCGCGACCTCGTCGGCGGGCGAGTAGGAGGGGGCACTGCGCTGCTGCGGCGGCTGGAACGCCTGGAGCTCCTGCTCGGTCATCCGCGGACGAAGGACCATGTAGATCAGCAGACCGATCAGGGGTAGCACGAAGATCAGGGCGACCCAGCCGGCCTTTCCCCAGCCGGACAGGTCCGAGCGCCGGAAGATGTCGCCGAAGACCGTGATGAACATCCAGAAGAACATGACCCAGAAGAACAGGGCGACCATCGCCCACAACACCTCGCCAAGGTCCATGCCCGGGCACCTCCTCGTCCGCCGACATACGCGGGGACGGCTCGCGGCGCCGCGGACAATGCCGGCGCTGTGCGGCACCCGATCGCGCATCCGTGACAACTCTCGGTCGGGTGCCAGTCGCTGTCGTCACCCGCGGAGGATGAGCACGTGCCTTGGTGGCCGTGTATGCGGCTTACCGCCGCGTCGCGGGCTCAGCCAGCCGGCGAGTCGTCTCGTCCGATCCGACGAACAGCAGCGACCACCGGGCCGCGGGATCTGCGTCGATGAGGACGGCCCGGACCAGGAGGGTCATCGGGACCGCGAGCAACGCACCCAGCGACCCCAGCAGGAAGGTCCAGAGGACGAGCGAGAGGAAGGTGACGGTGGTCCCGAGGCCCACGGCATCACCCACGACCCGGGGCTGGATGAAGGTCTGGATGACCAGGTTGAGCACGCAGTACGTCGCGATGACCGCGAGCATCTGTTCCCAGCCCTGGTCGAGCAGCGCCAGTAGGGCGGGCGGGATCAGGCCGATGACGAAGCCGATGTTCGGGACGAAGTTGGTGATGAACGACAGCAGGCCCCATATCAGCGGCAGGGGGACGCCGAGCAGCCAGAGGGCACCGGCATCGAGAACCGCGACGATTGCGCCGAACAGGGCAGTGATGAGGAGGTAGCGCCGTGTCACGTGCACGAAGCCGTTCAGCGCTTCGCTCAGTTCCGGCTTCCAGACAGCAAGCGCGGCCCGGCGCGTCGCGACGCCGGCCGCGTCGACGGACATGAAGAAGAGCAGGGTCACCAGGAAGAACAGGCTGCTGAGCACTCCCAGCAGATCGGTCAGTATGTCCGTGAGCAGGCCGGTGACTTTGCCGAGGTCCAGCTGCCTGAGGGCGGCGTCGACCGGCTCGGTGTCGACATCGAGGTCGGCGAGCCAGGCCTCGACGCTCGAGGTCACGTCGTCGGCGCGCCCGGCGTACTGCGGCAGCGTCGTCGCAAGCTTGACAACCGACAGCGCAAGCCCAACGACCAGAAGCAGCACGATGCCGTAGGCCGTGACCATCATGAGCCCGGTCGACGCCCATCCCGGCCAGCCTCGACCCTTCGCCCAACGTCGAACCGGCAGCACCGCGATGCTCAGGACAAGAGCCAGGATCACCGGAGCGACGATGTCGGCAGCGGCTTTGAAGGCAGCGGCGATGACGACCACCGCGGCCGTCCCGAGTAGAACCGCTAGCGCCCGGGACACCGGCAGGACCGACTGCGGTGGGGGGCTCTCCCGCGCCGGCGCAGCGGTCCGCACCTCCTGGTGCTCCGTCACCGGTCCTCCTGCGGCGTCGGGCGGGCCCGTAGTGCGGCTGAGGCTAGAAGTGATCGAGCCCCGTCGCCTCCCCCATGGCAGGGGAGGCTTGCGGCCTCGAGCATGCGTGAAAGACGCGTGTCATGACGAACTACGCCGTCCTACGCGATGATGTCGTGTGACGTCCGGGTTCGGGAGCAATGTGTGCCTATGGTCGATGCCCGGCTCGGTGCCACCGTGCCCACCCTCGGATCCTGGCACGAACGAGCATGGACCTTAACCCTTCGCGGGTGATGGCAGACCCACTCGGATGCTGTTGCGTTGCCCACAGCTAGAAGGGTCGAGCCGTACGCCCGAATCCACGACATCGTAGTCAGGGCCGTGGCCACGGAGGGAGTCGTGAGTCCGGTCGGCAACAGCAGCGCCGCTTCCCGGGTCGGGCACCCGAGAACCGTCGCCCCTGAACATTCTCGTGATCAGCCGAACACGGCGTGGGACCGCTCGGCGCAGGACAGTCTGCTCACCGCCAAGCTCTCCGTCGCGCCGCGGCCGGCGGGCCTCGTCTACCGCGGGCGGCTGCTGGACAGGCTGCAGAGCGGCGTCGAGGGGCCGCTGACTCTCGTCAGCGCCGCCGCCGGCACCGGCAAGACCACCATCGTGGCCTCCTGGGCGGCCAGCGGCGATCCTCCAGGTCCGGTCGTGTGGGTCTCGCTCGACGACGGTGACCTGACCCCGGGGACGATGTGGTTCCTCGTCGTGGAAGGGCTGCGCCGTGCCGGGGTCGACCTGCGATGCCAGGTGTCGCGCGCGGGAGCGGACATACGCGACGGACCCTTCCTGTCCACGCTGGCCGAGAACATCGCCGGACATCGTCAGCCCGTGGTGCTCGTCCTGGACTGTGACGGGACGCTGGGCCGGGATGACGCCATGGGGCTCGACTACCTTCTCCGGCGGTCCGGCGACAGGCTACGGCTGATCCTGGTTGGTCGAGTGGAGCCATTGCTGCCACTCCACCGGTACCGACTCGCGAATTCCATCGCAGAGATTCGCCTGGCCGATCTTGCCTTTTCCAGCGACGAAGCGCGCGAGCTCCTCTCGACGAGGGGTGTCGCCCTGTCACCCGCCACGATGAACTTCGTCATGAGGCGCACACATGGCTGGGCAGCCGGGCTGATCATGCTCTCGATGTTCCTGGCCAACCGCGCCGACCCCGAGGAGTCGGCTCGGGCGTTCTCCGGGGACACGGGGACCGTCGCCGAGTACCTGCTCTGTGAGGTGCTCGACGCACAATCGCCTGCCGCCCGCGCCTTGCTCCTGTCCACGAGCGTGGTCGACGTCCTGCGCCCGGGTCTCGTCGAGGCCCTCGCGGGACAGCACGCCCCACGCGCGCTGTCCTTTCTGGCCCACTCGAACGCCCTTCTCGAGGCGGTCCCCGAGGCCGACAGGTGCTATCGCTACCACCCCCTGTTTCGCGAGCTCCTGCGTGCACAGCTGTCGTACGAGTCCCCCGGCGAGGTTGGCCATCTGCACCGCACAGCCGCCGGGTGGCTGGCCGGTGAGGGCATGGTGGACGACGCCGTACGCCACGCCGTCGCGGCGGACGCCTGGGAGGAAGCCGCCGGCTACCTTGTCGACGACCTCGCTATCGGACAGCTGCTGGTGGAAGGGGGCAGCGGACGGTTCAACGAGATGCTGGCGAAGCTCCCGCCGGAGGCACCGGGGGCATGCGCTTCGCTGGTACGGGCGGCCTACTCGATCGCTCACCTCGACCTGACCGGCGGCGCCGAGCAGATCTCGGTCGCGAGGAGCCAGCTTGGAACCCTGCAGGGGACGCTGAGGCCCGCGGCGGAGCTCTCCATGCAGCTGTTGGCGCTGGTACACGCCAGGGCGACCTCGGACACGACGACCGCAGTGCAGGCGGCGGCCTCGGCTGAAAGGCTGCTGCAGGTCTCCGAGCCCGGCCGGCTCGCGGCGCACCCCGAGCTGCGGGCGCTCGTCGGGTCGAACCTGGGGCGCGCGCTCCTGCGGGCCGGGCGCCTCGAGGCCGCCGCCGATGCGTTCACCTATGGGGCTGACACGGACGTATTTCCCGGGCGCGAGCCACCGGTGATCGACTGCTTGAGCCACCTCGCGCTCATCGCGGCGTGGCGGGGACACCTGGGCGCGGCGGCGGACGTCGCCGAGCAAGCCGTGGAGGTCCGGACCGGGGCCGGCATTCCGGTGGCGTCCTGCCCCAGCCCCATTGATGTGGCCCTTGCCTGGGTGCGTGTGGAGCGGTACGACCTTCCCGGCGCCAGGCGCCACGTGCAGCGGGCCAACGAGTCTCGAGCGGCGGCGAATGAGCCAGTGTCGGCGATGATGCTGGCACTCGTGAACGCGCGCCTCTGCCGGGCGACCGGAGACACCAACGAGGCGCTGGTTATTGTCGCCGAGGCGTCGTTGCAGCTGCCGCCCGGACCGTCCTGGATGGCTGACAGACTGCGCCTCGAGGAAACCGCGCTTGCCAGGGCGACGGGGCGTCCGGCACCGGCGGTGGAGCCGACTTCGAGCCTGCGCGACGGTCGGACCACTTTGGCCACCCGGGTGGACTCCTCTCTGCGCGAGTCGTTCCGCCAGCTGCGGCATGGCGACGAACAACGCGCCGCGCAGACGCTCGAGCACGCACTTCGGCTCGCCGCTCCTGAACGACTCCGCCGTCCATTCCACGAGGCCCCCCGCGAGGTGCGCGAGCTCCTGCAGCGTGATGCCGCATTGGCCGATCACCGCAGTTGGCTGGGCGGTGGCCCCATCGGTGGGACGCAGACCGTTCCGCGACAGCGGTTAACCGAGCGCCCCACTCGACCAGAGGGTCACGCCTCACCACCGGTCGTGGAGCCGCTCACAGCGAAGGAGCGGGAAGTTCTCTCACACCTCGACGAACTGTTGACCACCGAAGAGATCGCGGAGGTGATGTTCGTGTCGGTGAACACGGTACGCACCCACGTGCGCAACATCCTTCGCAAGCTGTCGGCCACCAGGCGCAACGAGGCCATCCGTCGGGCTCGACAGCTTCACCTCATCTCGGACTGAACCCGACACCATCGGGTGCTGGCCGAACCGCGGCGCAGAACCGCTCAGTCCAGGTAGTCGCGCA
>JBOGDY010000132.1:0-6373 GCA_050742955.1 Actinomycetes bacterium
GTCCTCGACCTCGCAGCCTAGGTGCCTAGCAGCGGATGGGGGGACCTCCGGGCCCCCCCATCCGCGTCAACCAGCAGCTCGGCAGCGACCCGGAACATCCCACAGGTTCAGGGCCTCGCCTCTGCAGCCGGCATCAGCTCGTGAGGTTCCTCTCGAGGCCGTCGAGGATCAGGTCGAGGCCGAACTCGAAGTCCTCGACGCGGCCCGACCGCATCACGTGGGTGATGATCTCGACGACGTGGGGGTAGTCGGCCGCGGACAGCTGGCCGAGGACCTCGGCCGACACCCTCGGCGCCTCGTCCGCCTCGAACGGCAGGCCGAGCTCCTGGAGCGTGAAGCCGTAGATGTGGCTGTCCAGCGTGTGCCAGGCGTCGAGCGCTCCCTCGACCGAGAAGCCGCCCTCCCGCAGCCGCCCGAGCGTCGCGTCCAGGTAGCGGGTCATGCCCAGGCCGATGTTGAAGCGGGACATGATCTGCATCGCGGCCCACGGGTGGGCAAGCAGGACCCCGTGGGCCGAGATCGCCCGCTGACGCATCGCCGCCTTCCAGTGCGTCCCCTCCGGGGGGACGTCGATGTCGCCCAGCACCAGGTCGACGATGCCGTCGAGGATGTCGTCCTTGTTCGCCACGTGCCTGTAGAGCGACATCGCCTCGACGCCGAGCTCCTGGCCGAGCCGGCGCATCGTCAGAGACTCGATCCCGGCCTCGTCCGCCAGGGCGATGGCCGCGCGCAGCACCCGCTCCCTGCTCAACGGGGCGCGGCGCTCCCCGCTCGCGGCTTGTGACGTCATCGGATCCTCCGGTGGCGAAGTGCGGGGCCCGTGGGGGTGGACAAGGCCATGGTTGCAGAGTAGCTTACTCCGTAAGCATACAACGTAAGCAGCCAGCGACGACAAGGCCCCAGCGAGGAGACAGTGATGAAGGCGATAGTCCAGGACACGTACGGGACGGCGGACGTTCTCGAGCTCCGCGACATCGGCAGGCCCGAGATCGCGGACGACGAGGTGCTGGTCCGCGTGCATGCGGCCGGTGTGGACCGGGGCGTCTGGCACCTGATGACGGGCCTTGCGTACCCGATCCGCCTCGCCGGCTACGGCCTTCGCGCGCCCAAGACGCCCGTTCCCGGCATGGACCTCGCCGGCGTCGTGGAGGCGGTGGGCAAGGACGTGACCCGGTTCCGGCCCGGCGACGAGGTGTTCGGCATCGGAAAGGGCGCGTACGCCGAGTACGCCCGCGCTCCCGAGAACAAGCTGGCGCCCAAGCCGGCGAGCCTCACCTTCGAGCAGGCGGCGGCGGTCGCCATCTCCGGGCTGACCGCCCTGCAAGGCCTGCGTGACAAGGGGAAGGTTGCTGCGGGGCAGAAGGTGCTGATCATCGGCGCGTCCGGCGGCGTAGGAACCTTCGCGGTCCAGCTGGCGAAGGCCTTCGGGGCAGAGGTCACCGGTGTGGCCAGTAGCACGAAGCTGGACCTGGTCCGGTCCATCGGCGCCGACTACGTCGTCGACTACACCAGCGAGGACTTCGCCGACGGCGAGCACCACTACGACGTGATCCTCGACATCGGCGGCAACTCGTCGCTGTCACGCCTGCGGCGGGCTCTCACCGCCACGGGCACGCTGGTCATCGTCGGCGGCGAAGGCGGCGGACGCTGGCTCGGCGGGATGGACCGCCAACTCCGAGCCGTCCTGCTCTCCCCCTTCGTGGGCCAGAAGCTGGCGACGTTCGTCAGCAAGGAGAACCACGAGGACATGCTGGTCCTCAAGGAGCTCATCGAGGCCGGGCAGGTCACGCCGGTCATCGACCGAACCTACCCGCTGAGCGAGGCACCGAAGGCCATCCGGCACGTCGAGGAGGGGCACGCCCGGGGAAAGGTCGTCATCACCGTCTGACGCGCGGGACAACCCTGGTCACTCGCGGCTGATGGTGTCGAGCTCGACGAGCTCGCGGTCGATCCCGTGCAGGTCCGACTCCACCGATCGGCGCAGCGCCTCGTGCATGGTGGCCGGGGTCAGCACGCCGAGGAAGCGGCTCTGGTCGAGCACCGCCACCCACCCAGCGTCGTGCTGCAGCATCTCGCTGAAGGCGACCTTCAGCGCCGCGCCGACCGGCACCCATGCCTCCATCCGCCGAGCCACCGATGACACGGTGCCCTCGCCGGTGTCGTCGGCCGAGATCCAGCCGTGCAGCGCCTCGTTGTCGTCGAGCACCACACCCCACCGCGCACCGAGCTTCCGCAGCGACTCCGCGGCGGCGGGAAGCGGATCGTCGAGGTGCACGACCGGCGGGTGCTCGAGGTCGGCGACGTCGATCGGGGTGACCGACAGCCTCTTCAGGCCGCGGTCGCTGCCGACGAAGTCGGCTACAAAGGGTGTGGCCGGCGCCCCGAGGATGGTCGCGGGCGCGTCGTACTGCTCGAGCTTGCCGCCCTGGGAGAGCACCGCCACCTTGTCGCCGAGGCGGACCGCCTCGTCGAGGTCGTGGGTCACGAACAGGACCGTCTTGCGGACCTCGCGCTGCAGCCGCAGGAACTCGCCCTGCAGGCGGTCGCGCACGATCGGGTCGACCGCACCGAACGGCTCGTCCATCAGGAGCACGGGCGGGTCGGCGGCGAGCGCCCGGGCGACACCGACGCGCTGGCGCTGGCCGCCGGAGAGCTGGGCCGGGTAGCGGTTGGCGTAGTCCTCGAGACCGACGAGGTCGAGCAGCTCGGCGACCCGGTCCTGGGTGCGCCTACGGTCCCAGCCGAGCAGCTTGGGCACCGTCGCCACGTTTGCCCGGACCGTCTGGTGCGGGAACAGGCCCACATTCTGGATCACGTAGCCGATCCGCCGCCGCAGCCCAACCACGTCGGTGCGCATCACGTCCTGGCCGTCGACGGTGATGGTGCCGCTCGTCGGCTCGATGAGCCGGTTGACCATCTTCATCGTCGTGGTCTTGCCGCAGCCGGAGGGCCCGATGAGGGTCACGACATCGCCGTCCGCCACATCGAAGCTCAGGTCACCCACGGCGGTGCTGCCGCCGGGGAACTTCTTCGTGACGTGGTCGAGCCGGATCATCGGGCCTTCGCTACGGTCCATCCGTGCGTCCCTTCTCGACCGAGTGCCTCGTGCGCAACGACTGGATCTGCGGTGAGTATGTCCGCAGCCGCCGGTCGGAGCTCACGGAGGCGCTGACCCAGCACATCACACTCACCGTGGTGTCGGTGCTGATCGGTCTCGCCCTCGCGATCCCGTTGGCGGTCCTGGCTCGCCGGCTGCACCTGACGCAGGTTCTGCTGGGTGCCGCCACGATCATCTACACCATCCCCTCGGTCGCGCTGTTCTCGCTTTTCATCCCGTTCACCGGCATCACCGCTACGACTGTTGTGATCGGCCTGGTCCTTTACTCGCTGACGGTGCTGGTCCGCAACGCCCTCGCCGGCCTGGATGCGGTGCCCGACGGGGTCCGGGAGGCCGCTCGGGGCATGGGCATGGGGTCGACCCGGATGATGCTGCGGGTGGAGCTGCCGCTGGCGGTCCCGGCCATCATGGCCGGTGTCCGCATCGCCACGGTGTCCACCGTGGCGCTCACCACGGTTGGCGGGATCATCGGCTACGGCGGGCTGGGCAACCTGATCTTCCAGGGGTTGAACACGACGTTCCGGTCGCAGGTGCTCACGGCGTCGGTGCTGTGCGTTGCGCTGGCGATCGCCGCGGACATCTCCCTGCTCGGTGCCCAGCGGCTGATCATCCCGTGGCAGCGGGCGGCCGTCCGGTGAGGTCGTTGAACGCGTTCGGGGACGTCGTAGCCTGGTTGACCGACCCGGACAACTGGCAGGGTTCTTCAGGCATCCCGGTGCGGACCTGGGAGCACCTGGTGCTGTCGGGGGTCTCGCTTGCTGTTGTCTGCGTGCTCGCGCTGCCCCTGGCGCTCTGGCTCGGCCACATCGGGAAGGGTGGTGCGCTTGCGGTCAACGTGACCAACATCGGCCGGGCCGTCCCGGTCTTCGCCGTGCTCGTCCTGCTCGCGATCGGGCCGTTGGGCCTCGGCGCCCAGGCAACCATCGTGGCCCTGATCCTGTTCGGCATCCCACCGGTCCTCACCAACGCCTACGTCGGGATGCGCGAGGTCGACCGTGACACCGTCGAAGCAGCGCGCGGCATGGGCATGTCCGGCTGGCAGATGCTGCGGCGGGTCGAGGTGCCGCTCGCGCTGCCACTGATCCTCACCGGCATCCGGCTCGCGGCGGTACAGATCGTGGCAACCGCGACTCTCGGTGCGTTTGTGCTCGGCGGCGGGCTCGGCCGGTTCATCAACTCCGGCTTCGGTCGCCAGGACCAGGCCGAGCTCGTGGGCGGCGCGATCCTGGTGGCCGCGCTGGCCCTCACCGTCGAGGGGGTCTTCGAAGTGTTGCAACGACGTCTCGATCCGGTCAGACGGGCTGGTCGCCTGTCAGAGGGTCGTGTTTGACTGGCAGCAGCGGGTGCGACCAGCGCCCGCCCGACACGCGCGGGAGGCCACAGTGCCGCCGCGGGACACAGAAGGCGGGTGACGGCAATGCGCTCCAGGCGCATGCTCTCCCTTGTGGGGCTCTTGGCCTCGGTCGCGATGCTCGCGACCGCGTGCGGGGGCGACGACAACCAGCTCGACCAGACCGACGGCGGCAACGCTGATGGCGGTGACAAGGGCAAGGTTGTGATCGCCTCGGCCGGCTTCACCGAGATCCAGCTGATGGCGGAGATGTACAAGCTGCTGCTGGACAAGGCCGGCTACTCCTCTTCCATCAAGGTCGTGACGAATCGCGAGGTCTACGAGCCCGCCCTCGAGAAGGGCGAGGTTGACGTGGTGCCCGACTATGCCGCGACCATGACCGAGTTCCTCAACGTCAAGGCCAACGGCCCGGAGGCCAAGCCGGTCGCCACCAACGACAAGGACCAGACCGTCGATGCGCTCAACCAGCTGGCCGAGCCGCTAGGCCTCAAGGCCCTGGAGGCCGCGGAGGCGGTCGACCAGAACGCGTGGATCGCGACCAAGGAGGTCGCCGCCGAGAAGGGGGCAACCCTCTCGGAGTGGGAGGGCGAATCGATCGTCCTGGCCGCCACCGAGGAGTGTCCGGACCGGCCGTTCTGCCTGCCCGGCCTTGAGAAGAACTACGGCATCAAGGTCACCGAGAACCTCCCGCTCGGTTTCGGCTCCGCGCAGAACAAGGAGGCGGTCACCAGCGGGAAGGCGCAGCTCGGGCTCACCGGCACTACCGACGCGACTCTCGAGGACCTGGGCCTGGTGATCATCGAGGACGACAAGAACGTCCAGCTCGCTGACAACCTTGTCCCCGTGGTGGGCAAGAAGTACGCCAACGACACTGAGTTCGCTGACGCGCTGAACGCTCTGTCGAGCGAGCTGACCACCGAGGACCTGACCGGCCTCAACAAGAAGGTGGACGGTGAGCGGCAGAAGCCGGCCGACGTGGCCAAGGAGTTCCTGGAGTCCAAGGGCCTGCTCTGACCGTCAACCCGGGTACAGCTCGCCGCCCCGCACAGGGGCGGCGAGCGTGTTCCCGGGAGGAGCCAGCGGGCAGGCCCACGCGGGGTCGTAGGCGCACGACGGGTTGTAGGCGAAGTTGAGGTCGACGACCAGCTCGCCCGAGCGGGCGTCGCCCCCGAGGTCGGCGCCCTTCACGGTGTCGAGCAGGTAGCGGCCGCCGCCGTAGGTCTCGGTCCCGGCGAGCGCGTCCTTCACCGGCACGAAGACACCCCCGCCGTACGACGTGAGCCACCACACGTCCAGGTCGCCCAGGTCGGGCAGGTGCAGTACCCCGATCCGCTCGAAGCCGACCACGCCGTCGGTGCCGGTGGGAACCTCGAAGGCCGCCGGCTCGACATCGCGGTCGACCGTGAGCTCGAACCGCAACGCCGGGTCGTAGGGCACGACCGGTAGGCCGGTGAACGTGGCGCGGTCGGCCGCCAGTAGCGGCGAGTCCGGATGGGTCGCGAAGAGATCGTCCCGTCCGTGCCGCCAGTGGTCGTGCGCCGCCCGGGCGTCCTGGGTGGCGCGAACCTCGGCGTAGAGGGCGGACACGCGGCGGCGCCAGTCGAGCAGCGAGAGGTCCATCAGGCGAGCCTGCCACGCGGGCCCTGCGATCTTTCCCGCGCGTGGCGCCACCGGTTCGCCACCCGTTCGGCGTAATGTCCCGTGTCATGGCCGGACGTCATCGAAAGCCGACCGCTTGGCGCCGGCTGCTCATGTCCCTGTCCACCAGCCGCCACGACGCGCAGGTAGCCGCGCTGCAGGCGGAGCTGCGGACGCTGCGGGCGACCATCACCGAGCTGCGGGGCGAGCTGGCCGAGGCACGGGCGACCGCTGCCGCCAGCGCCGTCACCCGCGTGCCCGTCACC